>DIVU01000214.1 GCA_002423365.1 Desulfuromonadaceae bacterium UBA6124
GGCTATCAGGCCGCCGTCCTGGCCGCCTGCGGCGCCGAAGTCTATTCCATCGAAATCGTCCCGCCCCTGGCCGAGCGTTCAACAACACTTCTGGGTGAGCTCGGCTACAAGGTCGTCACCCGCGCCGGGGACGGTTTTTTCGGTTGGCCGGAAGCCGCCCCCTTCGATGCCGTCGTCGTCACCGCCGCCGCCGAATTCATCCCGCCGCCGCTCATCGACCAGCTTAAAGAGGGGGGACTGATGGTCATCCCCGTCGGCACCCCCTTTCAGGTACAGACCCTGATGCTGGTGGAAAAGAGCGAGGGGAAAACGCGCAGCCGCAGCCTGATGCCGGTGCGCTTTGTCCCCCTGCGGCGCGGCCAATGAGGCGCCGCCAGTGGGCGCTGGGACTGCTTTCGGCGGCCCTGATCGCCTTGCAGTTGGCGCTGATGCAGAGCTTCGCCATCAGCCAGTGGCACCACTTCGCCTACCTCATCGTCGCCGTGGCCCTGCTCGGCTTCGGCGCCGCCGGCACCCTACTCGCCCTGTGCCGAACCTGGGCGCTACGCTGCAGCACCACCCTGCTACCACTCTTGCTTCTCGCCAGCGCCCTGGCCATGGCGCTGGCGACGGGGCACGCCCCCACCCTCTTTGGCCGTTTCGACACCTATCTGCTCCCCTACGAACCGCTGCAGGCCCTGTGGCTGCTGGCGGTGATCCTGCTGCTTTCCCTTCCCTTTCTGCTCGGCGCCCTGGTCATCGGCCTGATCTTCATCGAGCAGGCCGAGCGCATCGGCCTGACCTATTTCGCCAATCTCTTCGGCTCGGGGCTGGGCGGCCTGCTCGGCCTCGCCCTGCTCTCCGGGTTCGCGCCGGAACGCCTCCCCGCAATCCTCGCCCTGCCGGTTCTGGGTGCGGGACTATTGCTGATACCGCGCCGACATCGACCGACTCAGGGTCTTGCCGTCCTCACCCTCGCGGTCATCATCGTCAGTTTGGCCCTGCCGCCCGAACTGCCCCTCTCCCAGTTCAAGGATCTGCAACGGACCCTCGACCTGCCGGAGAGCCGCACCGTCGCCCTGCGCCACGACCCCTACGGCCAGGTTCGGGCGGTGGCGAGTTCGGCGCTGCGCTTCGCTCCCGGGCTGAGCCTCGACTACCGGGGGACGATTCCGCAAGGGGATCTGCTCTTCAGCAACGGCGACGCCTTCGGCTTCGTGCCGCGCGCCTCCTATCCGGAAAGCGCCCGCCTGCTCGACGCCACAACCCAAGGCTTGCCCTATGCCATCGCGCAGCCGGAAAGCGTGCTGATCCTGCAAGCGGGAACCGGCTTGGCCGCCGCCCAGGCCCTGAACCGTGGGGCAGGGCGGATTGTCGCCGTGGAACCGCACCGGGCCGCTCTGGAACTGCTGCGAACGGAGTATCCCGAGAGCGCTGGGGCCTTCTTTGCCCGCCCCGAAATCCGGATGCTCGCCGCCGAACCCCGCACCTGGCTGGCCGCCGACCGGGACCGTTACGACCTGATCGTCCTGCCCACCGTCGGCACCTTCGGCGGCGGTGCCGGGCTCCTCGCCCTGCACGAACAGCACCTGCTCACCAGGGAAGCCTTCGCCGAATTCTGGAGGAAACTCTCCCCCGATGGCCTGCTTTGCCTAACGGCCTGGCTCGACCAGCCCCCCCGCGCCCCTTTGCGCCTGGCAGCGACCCTGGCGGAATTTCTCGCCGCCGAGGGAATCAGCGACCCTTCCCGCCATCTGGCGGCGGTGAGGGGCTGGGGGACGGTCACGTTCTGCCTCAAACGTTCCCCCCTGACCCCGGCGGAGGTCGCAAACACTCGGGAGTTCTGCCGTCGCTGGAGCTTCGACCCGCTGCTGCTGCCGGGGCTCACCGCCGATGAACGGCAATATTTTCACCAGTTACCGGATACTACTTTCTTCACCATGGTCGACGGCCTGTTTTTCGGCGACGGTCGGGAAATCGTCGCCGACTACCTCTTCGACCTGCGTCCGACCCGTGACGAGCGCCCTTTTTTCTCCCAGTTCCTGCGCGTCAAGACCCTGCCCCACCTGAAGCGGCTCTTCGGAGAAGGCGCCCTGCCGGCGGTCGAGCTCGGCTCGCTGGTGCTGGTCGCGACCCTGCTTTTGACCACCCTGGCGGCAGTGTTCCTCATCCTCCTGCCCCTAGTGCGCATCGGCTGGCGCGGCGGCGGACGCGCCGCGACGGTCGGCTATTTTGGCGCCCTGGGTCTCGGCTACATGCTCATCGAAATCGCCTTGATCCACCGCTTCGTCTTCTACCTCGGCCACCCGGTCTACGCCGCCGCTTCGGTTATTTCCACTCTGCTGATCGCCTCCGGCCTCGCTAGCGCCGCGTCCGAGCGTCTGCCGCGCCCGTGGATGACACCGCGACGGGCCACTTTCGCCGTGGTTGTGCTGATCGGGCTGTACATCGGCCTGCTCGGGCCGCTGCTGCACGCCACCATCACCCTGCCGACCGCCTCCCGGGTCGGTCTGACCCTGCTGCTGTTGTCCCCCCTCGGCTTCTGTCTCNNGCGGGCTGGGTCGGCTGCACCGAGAACAGCCGGAAGCCGTCCCCTGGGCCTGGGGGATCAACGGCTGCCTCTCGGTGGTCGGCGGCTCGCTGGCCACCACCGTCGCCATCCTCGCCGGCTTCAACGCCGTGCTGCTCGGCGCGGCGCTCGTGTACGCCCTCGCCGGACTGGCCGGAAGACGGCTCTTTCCGGCGCTAGGAACGGAGTAAAATCTTGCAAAAAACAGGTGGTTGACGAATCTGGCCCAGCCATGAGAAAGTAACACTTAATCTATCCCGAATCCGTCGAACGCAAGCGCCCCGCCAGGGGGGGGAGGGGCAACCATCGCGGACGCCGCCGACATACGCCCCCCTCCCATACCGCGCCCGGATTTTCGAATCGGGTTTTTATGCCCGTTGGCCTGTAAGCACTCACTTATTGACGTTGGCGACTTGAATATTTTGTCTTCCCCGCAAAACTCATGTCTCCCCAGTCGCCGGAGGAATGCCTCACGGACAACCCCATGGAATCGGTTGGCATTCCAACGGTGTCTCCTGGCTCTCATGGCAAGTTTCCTCTTCGCGCCCGCTCCCCTCTCGGCGGAGGAGAACATCGCCGTGCTTTATCCCGAGGTCAAGGCGCCTTACCATACGGTTTTTCAAACGATTATCGATGGCGTCGCGTCGGTTCCGGGTCTCCGCGTCAAAGGCTATCCGCTGAGCCAGGATTTCGATCGTGACGAGTTGGATCGCTGGATCCAGAGCGAAAACATCGGGGGCGGAATCGCTTTGGGCAAATGGGGATTTCAGGCGGCGCGGAGCCTTGACCCGAATCTTCCGATCGTGGTCGGCGCGTTGCAATTCGCCCCCGGCGACCATTCCGGAATCAGCCTAGCCATCGATCCCGATCAAGCGTTCCGAATCATCAGGGAGCTGGTGCCTTCGACCCGCCGGGTCTGGGTGGTTTACTCCCCGAGAAACAACGGCTGGCTGATCGAGTTGGCCGAACAGGCCGCGCGAAAACACGGCCTGGAGTTTTCCGCCCTGGCCGTGAGCGACATGCGCGATGCCGCGCGCCGCTACCGGGAGTTGCTGAACGAAGTCCGGCCCGAGGAGGACGCCGTCTGGTTGCCCCTCGACGATGTCTCGGTCAACGACGACGTGATCCTGCCGATGCTGCTGGAGGCCTCCTGGTCCCGGAACATCGTCATGTTTTCGAGCAATCTCTCCCATGTGCAGAAGGGGATTCTGTTCGCCGTCTACCCTGACAATCACGCCATGGGCCGACGTCTGGGCGAAATGATTTCCGCCTATCGCCGGACCGCCGTAGCGCCCGGAGCGGCGCCCGCTGCTGATCTTCAGGTCGCGATGAATACGCGGACCGCAGCTCACCTCGGACTGCGGCTGACCGCCCGGCAACAGCGAAAAATCGTAGCTACCTTTCCATCCCGCTAGACCCGAAGGGCATTTTGATGTCGTTTTTTTCGAAAATGAACTTCAAGAGCCGGCTGCTCGGCATCACCGCCTGTTCCATCGTCGTGTCGGCGCTGATCGCGTCGATCTCCACGGCCTGGGTGACCACCGACCGGGCCGCCTCGCGCATGATCTCCCAAGGCCTGAAAAACGCCGATGACCTCGCCCACCAGGGGGTACTGGCGCTGCTTTACGAAAGCCGGGAGAACGCCGAGGGACCGCTCCGAACTGCGCTGAGCTTTCCCGATGTCCGCCAGGCCGGCCTTTTCGACATCAACCGGACACCCCTTCTCGTCAGCGAAGGTCCGCCCCTGGCCCTGACCGCCGAGGAAACGCCCTCCGAGCCCCGCCTGATTCGGGACACCGGCGACGCCTGGCATTTTGTCGCGCCGGCCGTCGCCGGGGCGGCACTGGGGATCGACGACGCCACCGCCCAATTCCAGCTTGGCGAACTCCGGCAGGAACGCCTCGGCTATGCCTATGTGGTGGTGAACAAGGCCTCCCTGCGGGAAATGCGCATCGACGTCTTTTTCAGCAACATCCTCATCGCCCTCTGCTGCGCCTTGGCACTGATCCTGGTGCTGAATGTCGTGATCAAGCGCCTGACCCAGCCCCTCTATCGGCTGGCCGAGCTGATGACCCAGGCCGAGCAGAAAAAAACCCATGTCTACGCCGACCTGCGGGGGCCCGAGGAAATCACCCACATGGCGGGCGTCTTCAATCAAATGATGGCGAGCCTCGAAGAGCAGGAACATCAGCTGCGGCGACACGGGAAAACCCTTCAGTCCCAGGTCGACATGCGGACTCGCGAACTGGTTCTCGCCCGCGACGCGGCCATGACGGCCAGCCGCCACAAATCGGAGTTTCTCGCCAACATGAGTCACGAACTGCGGACCCCCTTGCAGTCCATCATCGGCTATGTCGACGTGGTCATGGAGGAGCTTGATCTGGAGGGAATGGACGAGCAGGTCGAGGAACTCGGCCGGGTCATGACCAACGCCGACCGCCTGCTGGCGTTAATCAACAATATTCTCGACCTTGCCAAGATCGAAGCCGGACGCATGGATCTGACCCTGCAACCGATCAACCTCAAGACCCTGGTCAAGGAAACCGTCGATGCGATTCTCCCTCTGTTGAAGAAAAACCGTAACGCTATCGACGTCGATGTGCGCGAATGCGGCATGGAACTGATCGCCGACCGGGAGAAACTCTTGCAGATGATGCTGAACCTGTTGAGCAACGCCGGCAAGTTCACGCACGAGGGACGCATCGACCTGGATGTTGTCCATGAAGAGCACAGCCTGCTGATCCGGGTGGCCGATACCGGCATCGGCATCGCCCCGGAAGCACAGAAAATCATCTTCGATGAGTTCCGCCAGGTGGACGGCAGCACGACCCGTAAATTCGAGGGAACCGGCCTCGGCCTGGCCATCACCCGACGCTTCTGCGAGCTGATGGGCGGCACCATTACCGTCGACAGCGCCCTGGGTACGGGATCGACCTTCGTCCTGACCTTGCCCCTGCCGATCACCACTTCCGGACAGCGGCCACTGGCGGACGCGGCAAGCGAGGAGAGCGCGGCGGAACCGGAGGAGGCCTCGATGACCACCCCCGATCTGTACCGCAAGCAATACCGGGTGCTGCTGGTCGATGACGACCTGGAGTTTCTCGATCTTCAACACCGCGCCCTGGAACGGGCCGGATATCAGGTATTCTCCGCCAGGAGCGGCGCCGAAGCCCTGGCCCGCGCCAAAGCGATGAAACCCGACGTGATCACCCTGGATATCATGATGCCGAACATGGACGGCTGGATGGTACTGAAGAAGCTCAACGAAGACCCTGAACTTCGGGAGATCCCGGTGATCGTCGCGTCAATTCTCGACGAAAGGCGGCAAGGCTATCTGCTGGGAGCCAAGGATTATCTGATCAAACCGATTCAACGGGCCAAGTTTCTCATGGCCATCGACAACGTCTGCTGTCGTGGGGGACGGCAGGGATAGACGGAACGCGCCATGGATCTGTTCGGGGGCTAAGGAGGCGGACGCCGAAAGATCCGTTACAGGCCGGGGAGGCAAAAAAAATGTCGATCAAGAGATGGGGTATCGGGTTCGCGGCGCTTTTATGGCTGACGCAGGTTCCTCCGGCATTGGCCGAAGAGGCGGATGCTCTCGCCATGAACGCCGTCGGCATCGAGGAGATCTATGGCGACGCATCCTTCGTCAGCATCGCCACCGGCGGGCGCAAGCCCCTCGAAAAGGCACCGGCGACGGCCAGCGTGATTACCGCCGCCCAGATCGAGGCAATGGGCGCGCGCAACCTTAACGACGTCCTGGAGACAGTGCCGGGGCTGCACGTCATGCCCTCGGCCCTCAACCGTCTCGATCCGGGGTCCGCCATCCGCGGCATTCACACCGGGTTCAATCCGCAGACGCTGATGCTGATGAACGGCATCCCGATCATGGTCACCCCCAACGGCACCCCTCCCCCCCTGTTCCGCCTGCCGGTCTCCAGCATCGCCCG
>DIVU01000086.1 GCA_002423365.1 Desulfuromonadaceae bacterium UBA6124
TTCTTCTTCGACGAAGCCCATCTGCTCTTCGACGAGGCCCCCAAAAGCCTGCGCGACAAAATCGAGCAGGTGGTGCGCCTGATCCGCTCCAAGGGAGTGGGGATTTACTTCGTGACCCAGAGCCCGAGCGACGTGCCCGACGAGGTTCTCGGCCAGCTCGGCAACCGCGTCCAGCATGCCCTGCGCGCCTTCACCCCGCGCGATCAGAAGGCGGTGCGCACTGCCGCCGAAACCTTCCGCCCCAACCCCAAGCTCGACACCGCCCGGGTCATCACCGAACTGGGGGTGGGCGAGGCGCTGCTCTCGGTGCTCGACGCCAAGGGGACGCCGACCATGGTTGAACGGGCCCTGGTCTGCCCGCCCCGCAGCCGCCTGCGCCCCCTGGACGAAGGCGAACGCCGCCAGGCTCTTCAGGGGTCCCCCCTCTTCGGCCGCTACGAGCAGCTTGTCGACCGGGAATCGGCCCATGAAATTTTGCGCGAGCGGGCCCTGCACGAACAGGAGCGCGCCGCCCTGGAAGCGGAACTGTCCCAGAGCCGGCCCCAGACCCCCAAGCCGGCAGCACGGCGCGGCCGCCAGCCGGACAATCTGGTGGAGTCCCTGGCCAAGAGCGCGGCCCGCAGTATCGGCACCCAGGTCGGCCGTTCGCTGATCCGCGGCGTCCTCGGCTCCCTCTTCGGCGGCCGCCGCTAAATCCGCCATGCGCCTGTCCCCCGCCTCGCGTCAAGGGTTGAGCTTGGGCTGCCTGGGCCTGGCCGCCCTGGTCGGCTGGGGGCTGGGCGAAGGGGGGATTCCCCTCGGCTCCCTGACCGGCGCCGTCGCTCTGCTGATCCTGGTCTTCGGCGCGGCCGGCCTGGCCCCATCACCCCGGCGGAAAGAAAAGTACTATGTCATGGCCGCCGCGTTGATCCTCTTTCTCGGGAGTTGGTCGGCGGGACAGGCGGCGGATCGCCGCGCCTTTGGTGAATGCCTGGAACGGGGGGAGGAGGTTCGCGCCGCTCTGGAAGACTTTCGCCACGACCGGGGACGCTATCCGGAAACGCTGGCGCAGCTGGCCGTGGATCTGCCCGGCCGACGGCGGCTGCATCCCGATCTGCTTCGCTACCGGCGCCTGAACGACGACTATGAACTGACCTTTTTCCGGGGGAACCTACGCTTCGCCGCCGGCCGCCACGCCCCCTTCAGCGCCCAGCGCCAGGAGCCCTGACCATGGAACACGCCACCGTTCACAGCCTGCGCACCCGTCAGGAACTTCCCCTGCCTATCGACGAGGTCTTTGCCTTTTTCGCCGATGCCGGCAACCTGGAACGGATCACCCCGCCGGAGCTGAACTTCCGCATCCTCACCCCGCTGCCCCTCGCCGTCGCCCAGGGCACCTTTATCGATTACCGTTTGCGCCTCTTCGGCCTCCCCTTTTCGTGGAAAACCGAAATCACCTGCTGGGAACCCCCGCACCAGTTCGTCGACGAACAGCGCCAGGGGCCGTACCGCCAGTGGATTCACCGGCACTGCTTCAGCGCCGTCGAAGGAGGCACGCTCATGGAGGATGAGATACGCTACCAGCTCCCCCTTTCCCCCCTGGGAAATCTCGCCCTGCCCTTGATCCGACTGCAACTGGGGCGGATTTTCGACTACCGGAAAGAGGCCATTCGGTGTATTCTCGGTGGATGCTGAGGCCCGGACCGCTCCGGATGTTGCCCCGGCACTGGAGATGAGATGAAAGAGATCACTGCCATCGAGCGCATGCCCCGCCTTGATCCCGACGGACTGATGCGGCTGATGTCCTGGGTCACGGTCCTATCCCTGCTGATCATCCTCTCTCTGGCCGGCTACGGCATTCACCGGGTCTTCACCGCCCACGTCATCCACAATGCCGAAGAAACCGCCGTGCGGCTGAGCGAACTGCTCTCCAGCGAAGGTCGGCTCCTTCTCGACAAATCCGGACACCTGACCCTCTCCGCTTCGAACCGGGAGCGTCTCGACCACCGTTTGCGTACCCTCTCGTCCCCCTTCGACGTGGTCAAAATCAAGATCTACGACGCCAAGGGAAAGATCCTCTACAGCACCGACCCGGGCATCATCGGCCAGATCGACGATCAGAATCCCCGCCTCGACAGAGCCCTGGGCGGACAACCCGACAGCCGTCTGGAGAGCCGGGAAACGGTTCTCGACCTGGCCGACGAGCAGCAGTTCGACGTTGATGTCGTCGAAACCTACGTGCCGATCCTCGATGACCGCCAGGTTGCCGGCTGCTTCGAGCTGTACATGGATGTTACCCGCTATCGCGAGGAAATCCGCCGGGGGGTGCTGGCCGCAACCGGACTTTTGGCCCTGATTCTCGCCGGTGTCTTTACCGCCGCCTTCCTGGTCGTGCGCCGGGGGGGCCTGCAGCTGCGTCTGGCCCAAGAGCATTTGACGCAACTGGCCAGCATCGACCCGTTGACCGGCGCCTTCAATCGCGGCGAGATCCTCAACCGGGCACGCAAGGAAGCGTCGCGCCTGCGCCGCTCCATGAACCAGTTGCCAGAGCAGGCGATTGCCCTGGTGATGGTCGACATCGACCGTTTCAAGGCGATCAACGACCGCCATGGGCACCTTGTCGGGGATACGGTGCTGCGCCAGGTGGTGCGTCGCATCAAGATCGAATTGCGCGACTACGACCTCTTCGGCCGCTATGGCGGTGAGGAATTCCTGGCGGTCCTGCCCGGCACCGACTCCCCCGCGGCCCTGGCCGTGGCCGAGCGCATGCGTCTGGCGGTGGGGAGAACGCCCTTCGACGTCGAGGGGCAGAACCTGCCGGTGACCATCAGCCTCGGTGTCGCCGTTCTCTCCGGCGAAGTCCTCGACCTGACCGGCACCCTGCAACGGGCCGACGAGGCCCTTTCCCGGGCAAAGAGCACCGGCCGCGACCGGGTCTGTTGCGCGGAATCAGATCACGAACTCGAGGAAGCCCAACCATGAGCCTCATGTACTGGACCCCGGAAATCGCCGTTGGCAGCGAACTGATCGACAATCAGCACCAGTCCCTGATCGAGCGAGTCAACCGCCTGGTATCGGCGATCGAGGAAGGGCGGGAGGAGGAGGAAATCGCCCGGCTTTTCGAATTTCTCAAGGAATACACCCAGGATCACTTCGCCGCCGAGGAACGGCTGATGCACGAATCCGGCTATCCCGAGCGTGAGCGCCATGCCGCTGAGCATCAAGCGTTTTGCGCCAAGATCGCCGACCTCGAAAGGCGCATGGCCGCCGAGGGGATGACCGCGGTGCTGAAACGCGACTTCGATGAAGCCGTCATCGACTGGCTCTTCGAGCACATCTGCCAGATCGACCGAGCCCTGGGCAAATATCTCGGCGCCTGAGCCCCTCAGAAGAGCCGCGCCAAAAGCGTGGTCACGGCGGTCTCCACCCGCAGGATGCGCTCGCCGAGGGCGCAGGGAAGAAATCCCGCCTCCTGCAACTTTTCGATCTCATAGGGAATGAAACCCCCTTCCGGGCCGACCACCAGGGTCACGGGACCTGAGACTTCGCGCGGGCAGGGCCGTTCCGTCAAGGGGTGAGCGACCAGGCGGGTGCTCCCGGCGCTCAGAGCGGGCAGTTCATCCTCGACAAAGGGCTTGAACAGGGGCTTCAGCAGTACGTCCGGCAGCACCGTATCCCGTGCCTGTTCCAGCCCGAGAATCAGCGGTTCCCGCAACGCCTCGCCGACTAAGGCCGGACTCTTCCAGAAACTCTTCTCCACCCGAAAGCTGTTGAGCAGCACGATCTGCTTCACCCCCAGGGAAGTCACCGCCAGCAGCACGCGCTTCAGCACCTTGGGCCGGGGCAGGGCCAAGACCAGCGTCACCGGCAACGGCGGCGGCGGTTCCCGCTCGAAAGCCACCGCCAGTTCCAAGCCCTCCTCATCCAAGCGCAGAACCCGCCCAATCCCGATCCTCCCCCCGGCTTCTCCCACACAGAGGCTTTGCCCCAGCACCGCCCGATGCACCTCCAACACATGGCGCAGGCGCCGGCCGGTCAGAAGGACGCGATCCGGCGCGACGAAATCCTCGGGAAAGAGCAGGATCAAATTCACAGGTTCCTCCCCCGCAGCAGATTCCCCCCTAAATACGTGCAATCGTTACGGCACGAAATCCCCCATTGCAACAGAACAATATCAACCTGCTTTCTAATTGAATTCTTACCCGCCGTACGCTTGTAATTCCGGCGACGGCTGTTATATATGAATTTCACAATTCACCCTTCCCGAAAGGAGCACAAAAAATGAAGAAGAAATGGCTCGCCCTGCTCAGCTGCGCCCTGCTCGTCGGCTCCGCCGTCGGCGCTCTAGCCGGAACCGACGAGGAAAATCTCGGACAACGCCTCTACTTCGACCAGAACCTCTCCCTCAACCAGAACCAGTCCTGTGCCAGCTGCCATCTGCCCGCCGCCGGCTTCGCCGACCCCATGAACGTGCAGGATCCCTGGAACAGCGTGGTCTCCCTCGGCTCGGTCATCGGAGAAAACGGCGGACGCAACTCGCCGACCTCGGGCTACGCCGCCTTCATCCCGCCTTTCGGCTTCGATGACGCCGAAGGGCTCTATTTCGGCGGCCAGTTCTGGGACGGCCGCGCCGACACTCTCAAGGATCAGGCCAAGGGCCCCTTCCTCAATCCCGTGGAAATGGCCATGCCCGACGCGGCGGCGGTGATCGCCGCTATCGCCGATCCCGCCAACAAGAACTACAAGCAGTACGTCAAACTCTTCGCCTCGGTCTACGGCATCGACCTGACCGCCCTCGACCTCACCGAACCGGCGCAGGTGATGAACGCCTACGACAAAACCGCCCAGGCCATTGCCGTCTTCGAGCA
>DIVU01000002.1 GCA_002423365.1 Desulfuromonadaceae bacterium UBA6124
AGTTTTTCAACAACATGATACAGGAACAGGATTGAGAATTTGCAAGACACCTTCGGCCGCACCATCGATTACCTGCGTCTTAGCATCACCGACCGCTGCAACCTGCGCTGTCGCTACTGCATGCCCGAAGAAGGGGTCGATTCGGTGGGACACGGCGGGGTTCTTTCCTACGAAGAGCTGCTGCGCATCGCCGCCGCCGCCGCGCGCCTCGGCGTGCGCAAGATCCGCGTGACCGGCGGCGAGCCCCTGGTGCGCAAAGGGGTGGTCGAGTTCATCGGCGCGCTGGCGGCTTTACCGGGGCATCCCGAGATCGTCCTGACCACGAATGGCCTGCTTTTGGCCGAGTTGGCCGCTCCGCTCAAGGCGGCGGGGCTCGCCCGCATCAACGTCAGCCTCGACACCCTGCGCCCTGAACGCTTCGTCGAGATCACCCGCCGCCCCGGTCTGGAGCGGGTACTGGCCGGTATCGCCGCGGCGGAAGGAGCGGGGCTGGCGCCGATGAAAATCAACATGGTGCCGCTCAAAGGGGTCAATGCCGACGAGATCGTCGATTTCGCCCGGCTGACCCTGGAGCATCCCTGGGAAGTGCGCTTCATTGAATTCATGCCGGTCAGCATCGGCCTCGACTATTCGGCGGATGAGCGCTTTCCGGCCGAGGCGATCATGACCGAACTGGCGCGCCTCGGCGAGCTGCTGCCCATCACCCGCCGCGGCCCGGCCGGCCCGGCCCGGCTCTTTCGCTATGCCGAGGGGCGTGGCCGGATCGGCGTCATTCCCGCGGTGTCCCAGCATTTCTGCGGCGAATGCAATCGTCTGCGGATCACCGCCGATGGGCGCATCCGCCCCTGTCTGCTCTCCTCGGATGAGCTTGATATCCGCGAAGCGCTACGGCGTGGTGTCGATGGTACGGAGCTGGAAGAGCTACTGCGGGCGGCGGCGGTGGCCAAGCCGAAAGGGCATCGGCTGGGGGAGACGGACTATCGGGAAGGGCAGCGAGGGATGGAGCGGATCGGCGGATAGAAAAAGGGCGGCCACAACGGGCCGCCCTTTCTTGTTGAGATTCGCGCCGCGAGAATTACTCGCCGAGGTGGCAGCGGTTACAGTTGCTCTTCGCTTCGAAGGCGCGCTGGCCGTTGTGGCAGACTCCGCAGAGCTTGCCGGCGTAGATCTGCTCCATGGTGATGGTCACCGTTCCCTGCTTCATTTTCGGGAAGGTGTCGGCATTGTGGCACTCGGCACACTTGGCGCCGGCGTCCGCGTGAATCTTGCCGTCGAAGACGACCTTGCCGGTGGGACTCTTGTCGAAGTTCAGGGTGCGTCCCGGGGGAACCGCGAGAGCCACGCCGGCGAAACCGATTCCGACCAGCAGCAATGTCAGGATGAAACGGATACGCATGATGGATTTTCCTCCTTTGCGATGGGGCTGTGTTTTTTTCTAAGGTTTAATTATGCCCGGACCGATAAGAAATGCAACCGGGATATTATTTTGTCCCGGCCTAGAACTTGCAAAATGACAAAGGGTCTCACCCCCCTTTGGTTCAGGAGGAGTTATGGCGATCAAGCCTTCCGATCTCATGCAGAAGCTGAATCTTTATCAGCAGGCGAACCGCACGCCGATCGCCGGGCAGCAACGCATCGGTTTCGCCGATGTGCTTTCCACCATAGCGCAAAAAAATTCCACCGATTACGGCGCCTTGGCCGAGTTGTGCCGGCTGACGGTGCTCAATAGCAGCGTTTCCCTGGTCGACGACAGCGCCTTCGAGAAGAGCTTCCCCTCGCCGCTGGCCTCCCTCGATGCCTATGTCGCGGCTGCCAGTCAAAAAACCGACCTGGCGCCGGCGGCTGTGACCGTCGCCCGGGAGAAGAACTACCCGCCGCGGACAGAGATGACGGATATCGCCGAGCGTGCCGCCGAACGTTACGGCGTCAGTCCGGCGCTGGTCAAAGCGGTCATCAAGGCCGAGAGCAACTTCAATCCCACCGTCGTTTCCCATGCCGGTGCCCAGGGCCTGATGCAGCTGATGCCGGGGACCGCCCAGGATCTCGGCGTTTCCGATCCCTTCGATGCCGAGCAGAACGTCATGGGCGGCACCCGCTACCTGAAGCAACTGCTCAGCAAGTACGACGGCGATCTGGACAAGACCCTGGCCGCTTACAACTGGGGTATGGGCAATGTCGACCGCAAAGGGATCGACGTTCTGCCCGAGGAGACCCGCAACTATCTGAGCCGGGTCAAGCGTTACCAGTCGGAATTCCTCGCCTGAAACAAAAGCGGCGGCCCCGAGGGGCCGCCGTTCTCATCTTCTAACGCCTGCATTCGTTCAGGGCAGGCGCTCCAGCCATTCCTCTTCCAACTCACCGAAACGCCGCAGCAATTTCCCGCTCCAGAGATAGAGGGGGTGGCCGCCGGGGGCGGCTTCCAGGCGTCGGCAAAAGACTGGCAGCCAGGACATCAGCAGCTCGCTCACGAAGGCCCGCTGTTTGAGGGAGAAGGCGCGCGCTGTCTCCACTTGCCGTTCCTGCAGCGCCTCTTCCTCCTGCCCCACCAGGTAATAGAGAAACTCCAGTTCCGTGGCCAGATAGTCGGGGGGCTCGCCGCTACCTTCCAGGGAGAGTCCCTCCCGGCGGTAGGCGTCGAGAACCTTGAGGGTGCTGGCGCCCATGAGGATGCCCGATTGTTCCAGGTAGATGGAGCCGTAGGGGGGCGCCGGAACGCCCCCCAGACGGTTGATGAAGAGATCGGTGAAACCGGCTTCGAGATCGGCAAGCGGTTCGTCTTCGGACAAGGTTGGCGGGGTGTCATTGATGCCGGTCAGACGTGCCGCTTCCGCCGCCTCCCCCCGGGCCAGGGCCGCCACCAGTTCTTGGTCGGGATAGGCGAACAGACCAGCCAGAAAGCGGTAGAGCTGTTTACGTTCACTCACATGCAACATCCGGTTCTCCTTCGGGTCGGATTTCCATAACAACAGGATGTCGTGAGTTTTGCAATTATCGTGCAAAAAATCCGAAGATGTTCAGAAGAACTTTATTTTTCGTCCGGCAGGGCGGCAACCAGCAGTTCGAGAAGATGGACGGCCTGTGCTTTTCCTCCGGCGTGGTTGATGGAATCCTGCAACTGCATGATGCACCCCGGGCAGTCGGTGGCGACCAGTTCCGCGCCGCTGGCGGTGATGTTGGCGGCTTTCTTGGCGCCGATCTGTTTGCTGGTGTCGTAATGGTAGACCGAGTAGGTCCCTCCCAGGCCGCAGCAGGTGCCGGCTCCGGCCATTTCGACGAATTCCACCTGGGGCAGGGCCTTAAGGATCTGCCGGGGCTCCTTGGTAATGCCGCGCGTTCGCAGATGGCAGGGGTCGTGATAGGTCACCTTGGTCCGTGTGGCCGCCTTCGGCAGGGCCGCCAGTTGTTCCGGTAGGCCGTGTTTGACGAGAAAGACGAAGATATCCATGGTCTTGGCCGCCAGCGCCTGGTAGTCGTCGCCGAGGTCGGCGTAGATCTTGCCGATGCCGGCGTTGCAGGAGGCGCAGGCGGTCACGACGTAATCGACCGGCCGCCGGGTCAGGGCCGCAAGGTTCAGCGCCGCCAGATCTTCCACGGTTTGCGCCGCCCCGGCGCTCACCGCCGGCAGGCCGCAGCAGGCCTGATCCTTGGGGATGATGACAGTGACCCCGAGAAATTTCAGCGCCTTGAGAAAGGCCTCGCCGATGGCCGGATACATGTAGTTGATGCCGCAGCCGGTGAAAAAGGCGACCGTCGGCATTCCCGGCTTGCCTTCGATCACTTCCGGCACCCGCTCGCGGAAGGGCTTGGCGACGATCGGCGGCAGGGTGCGGTCGGCGTCGATGTAGGGGGCGGGAAAGCGCAGGCGCAGGCCGCTGTTTTCCGGCACCTTCTTGAACAGCAGATGCGAGAGGGTACCGCCGGTCTTGGCCAGCAGATCCATCAGTTTCGGTCGGCCGAGGACCGCCGCCACCCCCTTGCCGAAACTGGAGAGCCCCTTTTCCTCGGCGATGCGGCGGCGGGCGGCGGCGACGATCTCCTCCGTCGGCACCTTGTTCGGACACTGGGCGCAGCAGCTGCCGCACAGCAGGCACTGGGAAAGGTCCTCCAGCACCTTCGCCTCCAGGCCGATCTCGCCGTCAAGCACCGCCCCGGCCAGCGCCACCTTGCCCCGCGCCACCCGTCCTTCGTGCTTCTCGGCGCCAAAGACCGGACAATGCGCCCGGCAGGCACCGCATTTGACGCACTGGTTGATCTCTTCGCGATAGTCTTCAAGATCTTTCAATTTGCTCATGATTTTATCATCTGCCGTGGTAGGGGCGAGGCATGCCTCGCCCCTACATGGTTGGATCAATCCAGAAAGATCTTCCCCGGATTGAGAATATTGTTGGGGTCGAGGGCCTTTTTCAGGGTCTTCATGTAGAGGGCCGTTTCCGGGGTGATCTCCAGGGGGATGTAGGGGGCCTTGGCGATGCCGATGCCGTGCTCGCCGCTCATGGTGCCGCCGAGGGCCAGGGCGCCTTCGAAGACTTCCTTGATGGCCTTTTCCGCCTTCTCCTGTTCGCCGGGGATCTTCTTGTCGATCATGATGTTGACGTGAATGTTGCCGTCGCCGGCGTGGCCGAAGTTGACGATGGGGACGCCGTAACGGTCGGAAATCTCGTCGACCTTGCGGATCATCTCCGGCACCTTGGAGCGCGGCACGCAGATGTCCTCGTTGTACTTGTCCGGGTTGACCTTGCGCAGGGAAGCGGAGACCGAACGGCGGATCTGCCAGAGTGCCTCGCTCTCCTCGGGGGTTTCGGCGATGCGGGTCTCGACCACGCCGAGGGGCTGGATGATGTCGGCGATCCGGCGCGCCTGCTTGTCGAGAAACTCGCGGTCGCCATCGACTTCGATAATGAGCACCGCCCGCGCCGCGTCCGGCACCTGCAGACCGGTGGCCTGCTTGACGCAGTCGAGGGTGCGGCCGTCCATGAATTCGAGAGTGGTGGGGATGATCTTGTTGCGGACGATGGCCGAGACCGCCCGCGCCGCGCCGTCGATGGAATCGAAGAGCACCAGCATGGTCTTCTTCGCTTCCGGCAGGGGGAGCAGCTTGATGACGATCCGGGTGACGATGCCGAGCGTCCCTTCCGAGCCGCACATGAGCTTGGTCAGGTCGTAGCCGACTACCCCCTTCATGGTCGGGCCGCCGGTGGTGATGATGTCGCCGGTGGGGGTGACGACTTCGAGGCCGAGGATGTAATCCTTGGTCACACCGTACTTGACGCAGCGCGGCCCGCCGGCGCATTCGGCGACGTTGCCGCCCAAGGTGGAGAATTTCAGCGAGGCTGGATCGGGGGGATAGAAAAGCCCGACCTTTTCCACAGCGATCTGGAACTGCTCGGTGACGACCCCGGGCTGAACCACCGCCACCAGGTTTTCCTCATCGATTTCGAGGATTTTATCCATGCGTTCGGTGGTCAGCACGATGCCGCCCTTGGTCGGCAGGCTGCCGCCGGTGAAGCCGCTCCCCGCTCCCCGGGGAAAGACCGGCACCTTTTCGGTGTTGGCCAGGCGCATGATGCGGCTGATCTGTTCGCTGGTCTGGGGATGGACGACCACGTCGGGCATGAACTTCTGCTGGGTGGCGTCGTAGGAATAGCAGATGAGATCGGCTTTTTCCGCAGAAACCTGGTCCTTGCCGACGATCTGGCGAAGCTGGTCGATGATGCGTGAATCGAGCATGGGTATCGGATCCTTTGCCGGCGGCGACAGGCCGCCTCAGTTCTTGAATTTAAACCACTTGGCCTTGGGGGAATAGACTTCCACCCGGTTCTTGCCGTTCTTCTTGGCGGCCAGCAGGGCCTGGTCGGCCATGCCGATGAGGGTGTCGGGGGCCGCTTCCTCGGCGTCGCCGAGACAGCCGGCGAGCCCCAGGCTGACCGTGACCCCGTAGCGCTCCAATCCCTGTTCGAAGGTATGGGTGGAAATCGCCAGACGCAGCGCCTCGGCCAGCTCCCGGGCCTGGTCCGGGTCGGTTTCCGGCCAAACGCAGACGAACTCCTCGCCGCCGTAGCGGGCGAAGAGATCGTCCTCGCGCAGCACGGTCGCGGCGACCCGGCAAACTTCCCGCAGCACGAAGTCGCCGGTTTGGTGGCCATGCTCGTCGTTGAACTTCTTGAAGTTATCCACGTCGATCATGGCCAGGGCCAGGGGCTTGCCGTTGCGTTTGATGCGGCGCACCTCGTCACGGAGGAAATTCTGGAAATAGCGGTGATTATAGGCTTCGGTCAAGGCGTCGACGTTGGCCAGCGCCTCCAGCCGCGCGTTCTTTTCCCGCAGTTCCTTGTTCACCCGGAAGAGCTCCATCTTCGCCCGCAGCAGCTCGCGGTTCACCTGCTCGTAGGACATGTTGAGCTGAGCCAGCTTCTGGTTGGCCTCCTGCAACAGCTCCTCGATGGGGTGCTCGAAGACCAGGTTGAGGTCGAAGTAGCGGGCGGTCTGGTTGATCTCGGCCTGCACGCTGTTTTCGATGCGGTCCAGCACCCGGCCGTCAAAGCGCAACAGGCGCGCGGCCTCGGTGCGAAACTGCTTGTGCAGCAGGTCGGGGCGCTGCGAATAGAACATGCCCGAAAGCAGGGACGAGAGATAGACGACTCGGGCGGTGCGCAGCAGTTCCGGTTTGCCCCCCTTGAACTGATCGAGGCTGTGGTGGTAGGCGGTGGGCAGCACGAGCGATGAGGGCAATTTCCAGTGTTGCAGCACCTTGGCGCCGATAAAGGCATGATCCGCCGCGAAAGCCGCCTGCTCCAGTGCCAGCAGGCGTTCCTCGTCGCCGCCGGCCTGCTCGCGCAGGGGCGGGTACTGCTGGGGGAAGGCGCGAGCAAGGATCATTTCGCCGACGTTCTGCAGCATCCCGGCGATGAAAATCTCCTCGGGATCGGTCTGCTTCATCTGGCTCATGATCAGCTTGGCCGCGACTCCGGCCGCCAGGGAGCGGCTCCAGAAGGCATCGTAGTCGAAGGCTTCGCCGGTGCGTTTGGCCTTGATGCTGAGCAGCGAAAAGGAGAGGACGAGGCTACGCACAGCGTTGGTGCCGAGGACCGAGACCGCTTTGTGGATCGAGCCGATGGACTGGGGAAAGCTGTAAAAGGCCGAGTTGACCACTTTGAGGATTTTCGCCGAGAGGGCCACGTCCATCGAGACCAGATCGGCGATCTCGGCCATGGTCGTCTCTTCCCGCGAGGCGATGGCCAAAAGCTTGGCCGCCACCGCCGGCAAAGTCGGCAGGCTGTCCGACTGGAGCACCTGGGCCAGGGTCTCTTCGCGGGTCATGACTTGACCTCGGGCAGGACCGTGCCGCCGTCGGGGATGACCACAATCCGGGGGGATGTCGACAATCCGGCTTTTGCCAGTTCCAGGGCGGCGTCGAGATCGGCGGCCTTCTCCATGCCCATGGCGGCGGTCTGCTCGGCGCTGAAACCGCTGACCAGGATCACTCGATATTGGCGAGCTTTGCTCAGGGTGGCGTGGGCGGTCTGGCCGTTGATTTCGTAGCGCGCCCGCAGCGCCGCTTCGAAGGCGTCCAGATCCTGATAGCGGAACCAGTCGAAGAAGGTCGGATTGCCGAAGCCGTCGGGGCAGGCGGCGAGCAGAATCAGCGTGCCGCCGGGGCGCAGGGCCTGAACGCCGTAGTCGAAGGCCTTCTGCGACTGGATGAAATTGATGTCCTTGGGATGCCCGCCGCAGGAGACGACGGCCAGATCGGCGGGCTGCTCCAGAGGGACGGTGTAGAGCTCGCGGGCGAGCTTGCAGGCGGCGCGATGGGCGGCATCGAGTTCGCCGCAGAAGACACCGAGGATCTGCTTGTCGGGGGCAAGGACGGTATTGAGAAGGAAGTCGCAGCGTACCATCCGCGCCGCTTCGAGCAGAGCGGCGTGGACCGGGTTGCCGTCGAGAATGCCGGTTTTCGCCAGGGGATGCTTGCCGCCGATCTGGGGCGGATTGAAGACCGAAAAGTGGGTGGCCATGCAGGTTTCCCGGGCCGCGACACCGGGGACCAGCCCCTTGCGGCCGCCGCCGAAACCGGCGAAATAGTGGAAACCGGCGGTGCCGGTGACGATCACCCGGTCGGCCTCCGCCACCCGCCGGTTGATGCGTACCGGGATGCCCGAGGCGGTCACGCCGAGATCGACCAATTGCGCCGGATCGTCGCACTCGTGATCGAAGACGGCGATGCGGCCGAAGAGCGTCCCGAGAATCTTGCGCTGCTCAGCCTCGCTCTGCTTGCGGTGGATGCCGAGGGCGATGACGACGGCGATGTCTTTATCCAACACGCCGCAGGCGTTGAGGCGCTCGACCAGCAGCGGCAGGTAGTGCTCGCTGCCGGTGTAGCGGGTGATGTCGGAAGTGACGATCACCACTCGTTCGCCGGGGCGGACGATCGCCTCCAGCGGGGGGGAGGCGATCGGCGCGGCCAAAGCCGCCGCGATCAGCTCCCGGGGGGAGGGCGGCGACGCGATGGTCGCCGGGCGCAGCACCCGCGCCCCGGGAAGATCGCAGGTGAGGGTCGCGGTGCCGTATTTGAGGGGGATCTTGGTCAATTGCCACCTCCGTCGTTAATCTTTCCAAGTCTACGGATTTTGGCGGCAAAAGACAATGCGAAAGCGCGCCCTCAGCCCGGGCGTCGGGCCTCCAGCTCGGCCAAGCGGTGGATGACGCCGAGGACGCTGTCGGGATTGAGGGAGATGGAGTCGATCCCCGCCTCGACCAGAAAAGCGGCGAATTCGGGGTGGTCGCTGGGGGCCTGGCCGCAGATGCCGATCTTGGTGCCGCTGTGGTTGGCCGAGGCGATCGCCTGGCGGATCAGGGCCATCACCGCCGGGTCCCGTTCGTCGAAGAGGGTCTTCAAAATCGCCGAATCGCGGTCGACGCCGAGGGTCAGCTGGGTCAGATCGTTGGAGCCGATGGAAAAGCCGTCGAAACGTTTGGCGAACTCCTCGGCGAGGATAACGTTGGCCGGAATCTCCACCATCACGTAGACTTCCAGGCCGTTCTCCCCCCGCTTCAACCCTTCCTCGGCCATCACTTCGAGTACCCGGTCCGCCTCCGTCAGTGTCCGGCAGAAGGGAATCATGACGATGACGTTGGTCAGACCGATGATCTCCCGCACCCGGCGGATGGCGGCGCATTCCAGGGCGAACCCGGCCCGGTAACGGTCGCTGTAGTAGCGGGAGGCGCCGCGGAAGCCGATCATCGGGTTCTCCTCGGCGAACTCGAACTGGCGTCCGCCGATCAGCTCGGCATACTCGTTGGTTTTGAAGTCGCTCATACGCACGATGACCGGCTCCGGGTACTGGCTGGCGGCGATGGTGGCGATCCCCTGGGCGAGCTGGTCGACAAAATACTCGCATTTGTCCGGATAATTCCGGGTCAGTTCGCGGATGCGCTGTTTCGCCTCCTTGTCTTCCAGTTGGTCGAAATGGACCAGGGCCATGGGATGGGCCTGGATAATCCCGTTGATGATGAACTCCATGCGCGCCAGACCGATCCCCCGGCAGGGGAGGCGCCACCAGCGCATGGCCGCCGCCGGGCTGGCGATGTTGAGCATGATCCGGGTTCGGATCTCGGGGAGCGCCTCGAGGCTCAGCTCCTCGGCGCGGAACTTGAGCCGCCCCCGGTAGATCTTGCCCGTCTCCCCTTCGGCGCAGGAGAGGGTTACTTCCTCGCCGTCCTTGAGTTCGCTGGTGCCGTGCCCGGTGCCGACCACGGCGGCGATGCCGAGTTCGCGGCTGACGATGGCGGCGTGAGAGGTGCGGCCGCCGTGGTCGGTGATGATGCCGGCGGCCTTTTTCATCACCGGCACCCAGTCGGGGTCGGTCATGCCCGTGACCAGAATGTTCCCGGGAACGAAGCGCTCGATCTCGGCGGCGCTCTTGATCACCTGCACCGGTCCGGCGGCGATCGCCTCGCCGATGGCCAACCCGGTGAGCAGCAGCGGCCCCGATTCTTCCAGGGCGTAGCTCATCAGCACCCCGGCCTCGCGCCGGGACTGCACCGTCTCCGGCCGGGCCTGGACGATGTAAAGTTCGCCGGTTTCGCCGTCCTTGGCCCATTCCATGTCCATCGGCCGGTCGTAGTGGCGCTCGATGGCGCAGGCCCACCGCGCCAGGTGCAGCACTTCGTCATCGCTCAGCACGAAGGCGTGGCGCTCGTCGGCGGTGGTGTCGCTGATCCGGGTGGCGTGGCTGCCACCACGGCCGTAGACCATCTTCTTTTCCTTGGTGCCGAGGCGTTTGCGCAGGATCGGCCGTAACCCGGGCCAGGTTAGAAGGGGCTTGAAGACCGTGTAGCTGTCGGGATTGACCGCCCCCTGTACCACCATTTCCCCCAGCCCCCAGGCGGCATCGATCACCACCACGTCGGGGAAGCCGGTTTCCGTGTCGATGGAGAACATCACCCCGGCCCCGGCCAGGTCGGAGCGCACCATCTTCTGCACGCCAATGGAGAGGGCCACCTGCAGATGATCGAAGCCGTGGTGGTCGCGATAGCTGATGGCGCGGTCGGTGAAGAGCGAGGCGTAGCACCGGCTGCAGGCATCGCGGAGGGCCCGGTGGCCGCTGATGTTCAGGTAGGTCTCCTGCTGCCCGGCGAACGAGGCCGTCGGGAGGTCCTCGGCCGTGGCCGACGACCTCACGGCCACATCCGTGTTCGGGCCGTACTCGTCGCACAGGAGGTCGTACGCGGCCCCGATCTCGGCCCAGAGGTCGTCGGGGATCCCGGCGCCGAGGATCAGGTCGCGGGCCCGCGGGCCCCTGCGCTCGAGCTCGGCGACGTCGCTCTTGTCAAGGCCCGCCATGGCCTCTTTCAGTGCCGGCAGGATGCCGCCGGCGTCGAGCGTGTGCCAGTATGCCTCGGCGGTCGTGGCAAAGCCGTCCGGGATCCGCACCCCCCTGGATGAGAGCTCGGTGTACATCTCCCCGAGCGAGGCGTTCTTCCCCCCGACGATCGAGACGTCCGCGTTCCGGATGTCCTCGAACCAGCGGATATACCGCGCGTCCTGCTTCATTGCCGTCCTCCTGGTACTGCTCTGTCCACTGCGTCCGGTCCGGTCGCCATCCGCATCACTGCGCGATTGAGGTGCTGTCCGACCTTATAAGCTCTCTCCAGCGTCGCCACGCTTCGAGCAACTGCTAGAAAGCGGGCCGAAAGGGGCGCCGATCGCGGTTGTCCCTACCTGTCGTCGGCGCCGAGGTATCGGTGCGATATCGCGGTCAGATCGTCGTCCAGGGTGTAGACGAGCGGGATTCCGGTCGGGATCTCCACGAGCGGGATCTCGTCGTCGGAGACATGGTCCAGGAACTTCACCAGGGCGCGGAGGCTGTTTCCGTGGGCGACGATCAGCATCCGTTGCCCCTCGCCGATCGCCGGGGTGATTGCGTCGTGCCAGAGCGGGAGGGTGCGCGCCAGGGTATCCTTCAGCGATTCGGTGGCCGGGAGTTCATCAGGAGTCAGGCTGGCGTACCGGGGGTCGAACCGGGGATGCCGGGGATCCTTCTCCTCGAGCGGCGGGGGCCGGACGATATAGCTCCGCCGCCAGATCTGGACCTGTTCGGCCCCCACTTTCGCTCTCATCTCGTCCTTGCTCATGCCCTGGAGCGCCCCGTAGTGCCGCTCGTTGAGCCGCCAGGACCGGTGGACGGGGATCCACATCAGGTCCATGTCGTCCAGGACAACCCAGAGGGTCCGGATTGCCCGCTTCAGGACCGAGGTGAAGGCGAGGTCGAATGAGAGCCCGTTTTTCATCAGCAGTGAGGCCGCCATGTGCGCCTCCGCAATTCCGCGGGCCGAGAGGTCCACATCGGTCCAGCCCGTGAACCGTCCCTCATGATTCCAGAGACTCTCGCCATGCCGCAGTAGTACCAGGGTGTGCATCACCCCCTGGCCTGCATTGTAAGATAAAAATGTGTCCCTATGGCTTGAGGGGCATTTTATCGTTCGGCGACCGAGGCCAATGCGATCTGGGCCCTGTAACGATCGCGAATCGCTGAGATCCCCGAAACGAATCCCGTGCCCGCAATGGTTCACGCGGCCTGCTGGGTGACGGAGAAAGTCGAGCCCACGCCCGGCCTCGACTCGACCCGGATCGTGCCGCCGTGCCGGTCGAGGATCTGTTCCCCGATCCCGAGGCCGATCCCAGACCCCAGATACTTCTCTTTTGTATGTACCTGCTGGACTCGCCCGCGAACATCACGTGCCTCTGCCGAGTGCAAATATCAGAGTCGCATGACGCCACCGGATCCATGAGCTCATCGTTTTATTACCCATAGTCCCATAATCGCACGCAGAGACAGGAGGTAGAAACCTGTGACGGGAGAAGCACGAGAGAAGGCCCTGCTCGCGGCGTGCATGGCCGCCACGTTCAAGCCGGACTACATGACGAACGACAAGCTCGAGGCGGCCACGAAGGGACACGGGTCCCTGGTCATCCCGGTCTACTGCGCCGCGAACTCGCTGGCCGAGGACGTCTTCTGCGCCATCGGGGCGCCCGAGATGTCGCTGATGTCGAGCCGCATGACCATGGTCGACGCATCGGCAGCATCCCTGCCGCTCGACATGGTGATCGAGAAGGCCGTCCGGCAGGCCATGCTCGCCGGGGCCGCGCCCGAGAACGCGGCCCTGATCGTCGCGGCCCTCGCCTACTTCACGGGCAGCTGCGCCCGCGCCGGCGTCCCGCTCGGGAACCGGAAGCTCGGCGCGATCGCCCGTATGCACGCGGGCGCCGGAAGAACGAGCGCGATCGCGCTGACCACGGGCAAGTTCACGCACAAGATCCCGGCGTTTCCCGCGTACCTCGCGATCTACACGCAGCTTCGCGAGAAGAAGCTGACCCGGGTCGACGGCTCGGTGCTCCCGCCGTTCATCGCGGGCGGCGCGATCTACGGCCACAGCGTACTCGGCGAGGACATCAACATCCCCGAGCTCGCCCGGAATACGGCCCGCGTCGGCACCGAGGCGATGATGGAGGCCATGATCGGGGCGGGGATCACGCCGTACCCGCTCTGGCCCGCGTTCATCGGCGCGGCCGTCGCGCTCGAGATGGTCCACCCCGACGCCGCCCTCGGCGAGGAGTTCGGGCCGTTCAGGACCGTGGACTCGGCGTACCTTGCCGGGAAGGGAGCGGTGGAGGCCGCGAAGCTCCCGGAGAAGATCCATGTCCGCGGCACGCACGAGGAGTACGACACGGCCCGGGTGATCGGCGACTTCGGGCTGATCCTCAAGGACATCGGCGGCCCCTCGGTGATCGCCTCCATGGTCCTCGACGAGATCTTCGCCGGGTTCGAGGAGTCGCCGATGATCGGCGCCGGCTTCTCGGGCGGCCCGGTCAACCCGCCGCTCGGCCACGTCTGCGGCGACGTGATGCCGGCGCTCCGGCTCCTGATGCAGAACGGCGGCGACTCCCACGCCGCCGCGGCCGTCATCGAGGAGTACAAGATGAACTCGTTCATCGACCCCGAGATGGCCCTCTGCTCGCTCAACACGATCGCCCGGAAGGCCGAGGCCGTCTCGCGAGGCATGGTCTCGCACGCCTGCATCCTCGCGGGCGAGGGCGTCCGCGACCGCGCCATCTACCGCCGTGCCGTGAAGACCTGGGAGATGATGGAGGCGGGCAGCACCCTCGAGGAGGCAGCCAGGGCGCTCGACGACGAGCGCCGGGCCAAGGTCGAGGAGCGAGGCTCGATGATCCTCTCGGGGTTCACAGGGCACACGGTGCAGTTCCGCTTCACCGAGATCGCGCCGCAGGGCCGGCGGACCGACAAGTTCACGAAGAAGTACTGGGGCTTCGACGCGAAGGTCTCGTACGACATCTCGGTCGACGGGAAGGACTACCACATCGACAACCTCTCGGCCAAGGCCGTGCCGGCGTTCGCCGTGGACGGGACGGGACGGGACAACCCGGACATGGGGACCGCGCTCTTCGCGGGCGCCGTGCTGACGCAGGAACTGATGTACATCGGCCACACGATCATCAATGTGACCGTGCCGGCCGCGGTCGCAGCCGTTCGTGGCATGGACGGCGCGGCGGCCGCGAAGGAGGCCGAGCGCGGCGCGTACCTCACCCGCGCCATTCCCGGGGGGGCGGACCGCGCGGCCGAGGTCAGTTCGGTCGCGAAGCGGATCCACACGAGGCTGATCGAGCCGGCCGGCGCATGAGGTCGCCGGCATGAAGGTCCTCGTCATCGATCCCCGGGTCTCGGGCATCGCGGGCGACATGCTGCTCGCGGCGCTGGTTGACCTGCTCGGCTCCGACGAGGCCCTGTCACCCGTAGCGGAGGCCGTCCGCGGTCTCGACGCCTGCCGCGGGCTCTCGTACGCCTTCCGGCGAGTGGAGACGGGAGGGGCGATGCAGCTCGACCTCCGGCTCAACGAAGACCCGCTCCGGGACGGCGACGGGCTGCGGGACGCGGCCGTCAGCGTCGCCGCGGAGGCCGGCCTCTCGAGGGCCGGGACGGCGACGGCGCTCCGCACGCTCGACGACCTGCTCGCTGCCGAGGCGCGGCTGCACGGCGACGGGTTCCGGGACCATGCGATCGCCTCGATCGACACGCTCTTCGACATCCTGGGGGCGGTGCGGCTCCTCGAGGCCGGCGGCTTCCTGGACGGGGAGGTGTACGGCCTGCCGCCGGCGCTCGGGGGCGGCGTGATGGACATGCCCTGCGGTCCGCTCGCCATCCCCGCGCCGGCGACGGTCGAGGTTCTCTGCCGCCACCAGGTCCCCTGGTCCTCGGTCCCGGCCGCGAACGAGCTGACGACGCCGACGGGTGCGGCCCTCTTCGCGAACCTCGCGGCCCTGGTGACCGAGGTCTTTCCGGCGATGACCCCTGTCCGGACGGGCTACGGGGTCGGCACGCGCCCGGGCAGCGGCCGGCCCGGGGTACTGCGCGTCGTCGAGGGGACGAACTTCCACGGGGTGGCCGACCGGATCGTGATGCTCGAGACGAACCTCGACGATGTGTCGGGNNGTACACGATCGAACGGTTGCGCGAGGCCGGTGCGGTCGACGTCTTCGTGACGCCTGCCTACGGCAAGAAGAACCGGCCGGTCCAGGTCCTCCACGTCATCACCGGGCCGGCGGACTACGAGCGCCTCCTCGCGATCCTGATGGAAGAGTCGGGAACGCTCGGCGTCCGGATCCTGGACCAGCCCCGGCTCGTCGCCGAGCGAAGACGGGAGGCACGTACCGTGACGGTCGGCGGCCAGCGGTTCGAGGTCCAGGTCAAGACCTCGACCGTCGATAGTCGGGTCGTCGCCGTCAAGGCCGAGTACGAGGACCTGCGGCGGATCGCACGCGAGCTCGGCCGACCCCTTCGCTCGATCGACGACGAGGTGAGGGCCGCGCTCGGGGGTCTGCGCGAGTCGTGAAACCCGCCGGAGACGCAGAACCCGGGGCAGGGCACCGGGACCCCTCCATGCGCACGACGATCCTCATGGACAACACGGTCCTCTTCGACAGTCCCCTGGTCGCGGAGCATGGCCTTTCCCTCTTTCTCGAGGCCGACGGCCGACGGGTCCTCTTCGACACCGGCGCCTCGGGGGCCTTCATCGAGAATGCGCGGCGATTGGGGATCGACCTGCTCGACCTGGACTACATCGTCCTCTCGCACGGCCACGGCGACCATACCGGCGGGCTCTACCACCTGCTCCGGCTCTTCCTCGGGGCGATCGAGGAGGGGACGGTGCGCCGCCTCCCCCGCCTGGTCGCGCACCCGCACTGCTTTTACCGGCGCTCGAAGCGCCCCGTCCCCGAGGCCGGCCCGCTCCTGACGGCCGGCGACGTCCGGAGGGTCCTGCCGGTCGACCTCACGGAGGCCCCGCTCCGGCTCTCGCCGAATCTCTTCTTCCTCGGCGAGGTCCCGCGGACGGTCCCGTTCGAGGCGTTCGGTCCGGGGGAGCGGCGGATCGTGATGCCCGACGGGACGGAACAAGTAGATCGCCTGCTCGACGACACGGCCCTCGCCTATCGCTCCCGCGACGGGCTCGTGATCATTGCGGGCTGTGCTCATGCCGGGATCTGCAACACGGTCGAGCACGCCCGCCGGGTCTGCGGGGAGGACGGTATCGCCGACATCGTCGGCGGACTCCACCTGCGGGGGCCGGGCCCTCGTNNTCGATCTTGCCGGGCTCCACGCCTGCCACTGCACCTCGCTCGCCGCGAAGGTGGCCCTTGCGGGCACGGCGCCGCTCACAGAGACCGGGACGGGGCTCCGGCTCGCCTACCCGGCCCGGTTGCCGGAGCTGTAGACCCGGGCGAAAAGAGATGAATAGGCCCTGCGGCGTCAGGACGACGATTGGCGCTCTTCTTCCGAGAGCTCCTCGAGGACCTCGGCGGTCGGTCCGATCTTGATGATCTTGCCGCCGCGCATGAGGGCGAGCCGGTNNTCTCCTCCATCTCCTCGCGGGCGTGCAGGATCGAGTGCTTGACATCGATCTTGGTGATCGGGTCCATCGTCCCCGTCGGCTCGTCCAGGATCACGAGCATCGGTTCCCGGATCAGCACCTGCGCAAGGGCGACGCGGTGCTTCTCGCCCTCGGAGAGCTGACCGGGATACCGGTCGAGCACGGCACGGCTCTTCTCGTCGGAGAACCCGGCCATTCTCAACGTCACGATCGCCTTCCGCATCGCGAGTTCCTTGGGAAACTCGAGGCCGATTGCATCGGTCAGGTTATCGAGCACCGTGCGGTGGGGGAAGAGGTCGTATTCCTGGTGGAGGAGGCCGATATAGCCCTTGGCCCGGCCGCGGAACTCGATCCCGGGCTTGGTCATGTCCACCCACTCGTCACCGACGTGGATGTTCATCTCCCCGCCCGTCGGCTCGATAATGCCCGAGATGATGCGGGAGAGCGTGGTCTTGCCCGCGCCCGACCGGCCGATGATGCCGAAGATCTCGCCGCGCTTGACGTCGAAGCTGACGCCGTTGACAGCTCTGACAACGCCGCGGTCGACGGAGATGTAGCGCTTCATGACGTCGCGGGCGACAAGAAGGTTCTCGCCGAGGTCGGGTTTTTCAAAGGCCTCGAGGTCGGCATAGTCCTGCATGAACCG
>DIVU01000134.1 GCA_002423365.1 Desulfuromonadaceae bacterium UBA6124
AGAGCCGCAGCGCCTCGCGCTCGTCGCCGCACTGCCCGGTCCAGGCGGCGATGTTGTTACGGGTGTTGAGCGTGTCCGGATGGTCCGCGCCGAGCACCCGCGCCCGGTCGGGCAAGAGCTCTCGAGAGAGCCGCAGCGCCTCGCGCGCGTCGCCGCACTTCCCGGTCTCGTGGGCGATGTGGTTGCGAGTGTTGAGCGTCTTCGGATGGTCCGCGCCGAGTACCCGAGCCAAGTCGGGCAAGAGCTCTCGATAGAGCCGCAGCGCCTCGCGCGCCTCGCCGCACTTCCCGGTCCAGTGGGCGATGTTGTTGCGGGTGGTGAGCGTCTCCGGATGGTTCGCGCCGAGATCGCGCGTGAAGATCGGGAGCGTCATCACGGAGATCGCCAGGGCCTCACGATAATTGCCGCGCGCCCCCTCGTAACGGGCTGAACGGTCCGCAAGTATGGCCTCGTCGACGGTGTCTATTTCTGGTGTCAAATGCCGTGCGTGGGCGAGTTCAAATTCCAGTCTGGCGTGTTTACGGATGTCGTCCACATCCTCCAGGAGTCCGACGAGCGCGGACACCGCACCCTGGCGCAGTGTCTCGCGCAGCGGCGGTGCCTCTTTTCCCGCCGGATCCCCATGAACCATGGTGTAGCGCACCAGGGCGTGAACCGAGAGGGTATCGCCGACCGCGCCCCCCAGGGAGAGGGTGGCCAGCGAGTGGGTTTCGAGCTGATTCACCGCGTTGGTAAAGTAGGCCTCCGTACCCGGTTCGTCCAGCAGAAAGGCCCGCCCCAGTGCCTCCCTGGCCAGCCGGTACGGGATGGGCGTGCCCCCATGCAGCTCGCCGGCGAGCCGAAGCAGGCTTAATCCTTCCTCGCCGAGCAGCCGCACGCTCTGGAGGAAGGTGACCACGATGCTCTTCTCGTGGCCATCCGGCAACTGCCCCTTCAGACCGGCGATTAGCGAGCCGAGCGGATCGGTCCGCGCCTGCGTCAGATCGGCCCGTAACGCAGCGAAGCTCTTGGTCTTGAGCAGGAAGTGACCGGCCACATCCAGCGCCAGGGCATGGCGGCCGAGATCCTCGGCGAGACCGTGGGCGTCGTGCCGCTCCCGATCGGTCCGGGCCTTGCGTTCCCGGGTGAGGAGTTCGAAGGCCGGTTCCGGCTCCAGCACGTCGACCTCGACCGTGACGCCGATCCCCGTGTGCTCCTTGCAGCGGGTGGTGATCAGGGTGTGGCCGTTGGCGCTGGGGGCACACCACCCCGGCAAGCCCTGCTCCTGGTCCAAATCCGGTGGCAGATCGTCGACAATCCAGAGATACGGCTCGCCGGCGGCTAGTTTCTGTCCGAGTTGATGGTAGACAACCCGGAAATCGAGACCGGTGATGTCGATGTCCCTGTTGATCGCCAGACCTTCGAGCTGCCGCTTTCGTTCTCCCTCGCGTGCTTCGGGATCCATCGGCTTCTGGGGATCGAAGCCGTAGGCGCGCAACCAGCAGATGCCGCCAGGATAGGCCGCGCCGAAGCGCCTGGCGTACTCGATCACCAGCAGGCTCTTGCCGACGCCCCCCATCCCGGTGAGCTGGGCCAGCACATGGGGGTTCTCGTAGTCTGAAATGCCGACCGGGTTAAGGGCAGTGTGAATACGCCACAACTCGCGCAGCCGGCCGACGAATCGTGCCGAGCCCTGTTGCGCCGAGGGGTGCCAGGCCGGCAGCTTGAACTGGCGCAGCGCGGCAAAATCATCGGCAAGTCCGGCCAGTCTTTCGCGGAGCGCTTGGAGGCAGGCCTCCCGGGCAGCCTCGTCCTTCGGTGCAGCCAGATAGTTCTGGCGTCCCACGTCGCCCAGGGAGATATGGGTCACGGTCTCTTCGGGATTGAGGATGAGGATGCGCGACAGAACATCGCGGGTCAGCCGCTGGCTGCAGATCCAGGCGGCGGTCAGTTCCTTCTGGCAGTAGCTCGATTGGGCGTACTCGGGGGAATACCAGGCAAGGAGCGCGTGGGAGCGCGCCAGGCCTTCGCGGATGCGGGCGGGGAAATCGTCGAGCGGATCGATTTCCTCGCGGTCGATCCAGACCTCGATCCCCCCCTTGGTCAGGGCCTCGGCAAAGGGATAGACCTGCTCCTTGTTCTTGCGCGAATAACTGATGAAGAGTCTGACCATCCGCTCCTCCTCGTTTTATTTCCCGACTTTTCCCATCAACCGTTCCAGCTTGCCCCGATTCACGAACATCCGGTTACCGCCCCATCGAGAACCTTTCGGCCCATGCCTCCTCGAAAACGTGGTGCTGAGTCACCGGGGAATTGAAATAGCAACATGTTTCACTTTGGGCTGGTCGCCTCGATCTCCGCCACCGCCACCTGGTGTTGTGTTCGCTGCTCGGGATAATGAAGATGATGCGTCATACTTTCGGCTTTCTTTTCTCCAACATCTTGTCAATCTCGAAGAGATTCCGCCGGAACTCGAGTATCCAGGCGTTGGTTTCGCTGATAACCAGCGCTTCCACTTTATGGGTGAAGTCACGCAAGCTGGAAAGAAGCTCCTGCTGGTGTTCATCCATTTTCCCTTCCGGCACCTTCACGGATACAGCCTTGGCCCAGTCGAGGCAGAACTCCTTGAGACTCTGCTCCAGCGTCATTTGGGTTTTCATAAAACGCATCCAGCCGGTTGAGATGCCGTATGTCCGATCGAACAGAATGATGATGCCGGCCAAGGCAATGACGATATATCCCAGATGGAGAAACGATACGGAACAATCAAAGAAAGTAAGCTCGCAGTTTTTGCACGCAGCGTCAATCAGTGGGCAGAGTATGCCGATCCCGCCAAGCAGGACAGCGATACCGAGCAGCCACTGGGAAAGTATTCTTTTGGGCTTTCTCTTACGATCGTACCAATCGATCTGCTTCTGGGCATTTTCTATCGTCCACTCGTAGAGACGCATCAGGAAAGCATGCCGATCATGTTCGTCCCAGACGGGGAATCCGTGCTCCTTGTCCATGAAAACCTCCCTCTTTCGTTAAGGATTACCGGGGCGGATAGATCAACATCTGGTCATGATGTAGGGGGGAGCCTTCCCGCGTAATCCGATATCTTCAAGTGACTGGTCCGTGCGAACCCTGCCCGGATGTTCCCCGTACACGCCGCCGCACCGCGTCCCAACATCAAATCCCTTCTTACACGCAATCCCGATTGAATTCGCCTCCGGTCTCTCCGCCCCCCCGTAGGCTCAAGAATTTCAAGAGGATTTGTTGCGAAGAGATTTCGGTCTATTAGACTATTAGAATAATTTTAATAAACTTTACCACATGATCATGGGTGTGCATGGGGTCAGCGTCATCCTTGATGCTGACCACCAGTCTAACGAAGGGGCGAGATGACGACCATCCATCTCTCATCCACCTACGAAGACTTGAAAGATTGTCGCAAGTTGTTTTGGGTGATTTGGGCAAGGCCGGTTATCAGGTCATCGCCATGGAGGATTACGTCATCACCGACAAGCGACCCGTGGACAATTACCTTGCCGATGTCGAAAAGGCAGAATGCCGAAACCACGGGTTTTCATAAGCCATAGCTGACAGATCGTTTTTAACTGAATATTCGAAGCATCTGATGTGGCTGTCGGCAGCTGATAATGTCGCCTGCAAGGAGAATTCGATGCCCCGCAAGCATGCCCCCAAAATCCTCGCCCGCCGCCTCGCCCTGTTGATCTGCAACGGGACATTTCCCAATATCCCCCAGTACCAGCTGCCGGGACCGGTCAAGGACGCCAAGCTATTGAGCGCCACCCTCTCCGATCCGGAAACCTGCGGCTTCGAAGTGAAAACCCTCGTCGACCGGGGGCTTCTGGAGATACGTCGTGAAATCGCCCGCATCTGCAAGGAAGCGGGAGAACAGGATACCCTGCTTATCTACTATTCGGGCAACGGTTTCCCCGACGATGATGGCGACCTCTACCTGCTGGCCTCCGACTCTTACGGCGACTACCCCGACGCGACCGCCCTCGACGCCGAATACATCCTTTCCCAGCTTCGCCACTCCAAATGCCGCAAGATCGTCCTTATGGTCGACGCCTGCCATGCCGGGGCGTTTTTCAATCACAACCGTGGGATACCGCCCGGGTTATTCGCGATCACCTCATGCGGCGCGGATGAATACTGCAGCGACACGCCTGACGGAGGCGCCTTTACCCTGGCGACATGCGCGGGACTGCGGGGGGCAGCGGCGGACCTGGATGGGGATGGGCAGGTTTCCATTGACGAGCTCCATGAATTCGTCAAGAACGACATCAAGACAAAGGGATTTTCCGGAATTCCTCAAAAATGGGTCTGGAACGTGCCGGAGCCGATTTACATCGGCAACGTGCCGCGTTGCGTGTTTCTGAGCTACGCCCGGGAGGATGCGGAGTTGGTCGACGAACTCGGCAAGGCGCTCACCACAGAGGGGTTGTCCATCTGGGTAGATCGGGAGGATATCCAGTCGGGGAGTTGGAAGGAACGGGTCACCGCCGGCCTGAACCGCGCCAGGGCTCTCGTTGTCCTCCTCACCGAACATTCTCTCGCCTCAAGCCCGGTGCAGAAGGAGCTCGCCTTCGCCGCCCGAAAGAAGGTGCCGATCATTCCGGTACAGACCCGGGCACTGGAAGACCATGACCTTCCCGATTGGTTTACCCTTGACTACGCCGATCTCCACCGTCACTTGATCCTGCCGAACAAGATCGCCGATGGCGTCAAGGGTTTGGCCAGGGCGATACGCCAGGCGCGGGGTGGCCGCGGGACCGGTGGGTGAGTTTCTGGCGAATGGCCATGATGGCCGAGCAAACGGGTGGCGGCGATGCATCACGGTGGTGGCGGAAGGCATACGAGGTCTTGTCCGGAATGAAGGAGCGGGAACTCTTTGTCTCGCCGCGGGATGAGCAGTATCCGGAACAGATTCGGCCCAAGGCAGGAGGTTAGCATGACAATCAAACCCCACGCATTCGTCGCCATGCCGTTCGGCACCAAACAGGGCCCGGATGGCCAACTCATCGACTTCAATCGCGTTTACGGCGAATACATCAAGCCGGCACTGGAGGCGGCCGGGCTGGAACCCTTCCGTGCCGACCAGGAAACGCGCGCTGGCGATATCCGCACCGACATGTTTCAGGAGCTGCTGAT
>DIVU01000221.1 GCA_002423365.1 Desulfuromonadaceae bacterium UBA6124
GCGGTCGGCTCGTCGGCCAGGATCAAAGGGGATTCCACCGCCAGCGCCCGGGCGACGGCCACCCGCTGCTTCTGCCCGCCGCTCAGATCTCGGGGCAGGAAGTCCGCGCGCTCGTTCAGGCCCACCTCTTCGATCATGCCTCGCGCCAGATCCTCCGCCGGCTTTCCGGTCAGGCCCTTGATCTTGAGCACCAGCATGATGTTCTCGTACACCGTCAGCGCTGGAAAGAGGTTGAATCCCTGGAAAATGTACGAAATATACCGTTTGCGCAAGGGCGGCAGATCTTTTTCCCGCAGCCCGAAGATTTCGTTGCCGAAAAGTTTGAAAGAGCCCCCCGTCGGTTGCAGAATGCAGCCGAGCATCGACAGCAACGTGGTCTTGCCACTGCCCGACGGACCGAACAGGCCGACCACTTCCCCGGCCTTGAGCTGGAGATCCACATCCACCACAGCCCGGACCACGGTCTTGCCTTCCTGGTAGGTTTTGCATAGACCTTGAGTGACGACGGGATGCTCCACGTTTTATCCCCGGAAAAGAATGGCCGGATCGATGTGCTTGATCTTGCGGATCGACACCGCCGCCGCCGACAGGCACATGGCCAGGGTCAGGGCCAGAACCCCCAGATTCAAGGCAGTATTGACCACCATCACCGTCCCCACCGTCTCGTAAAACTTGACCGAGGCCAGGGTCAGGAACAGGCTGATCAGGTACCCGGCCAGGGCGTTGATCAGCGCTTGACTGAAAATGATCTTGTAGATCTCGTAGTTTTCCGCACCCAACGCCTTAAGCGTACCGAATTCCTTGATGTGTTCCATCGTTGAATTATAGATGGTCTGGCCGACAATCAACATTCCTACCAGAAAACTGATAATGATCGTTAACAGGAAGGAGAAGCCGACGCCGGTTTCGATGGTCCAGTACAGGCGGGTTTTGCGGCTGAAATCCTGCGAGCTGTAGACGTCGACCCCGGAAAGCTTTTCTTTCAGGGCGGCGACGACCTGCTCGACGGTGAAGCCCGGCGCGACCCTGGCAACCACGAAGACCGTGTTATCCGGGCCGATGTAGGCTACCAGGCTTTGCGCCAGCTTGTAGGAGGTGAAGACGAAGGGGGCGGTGGTGAAGGACTTGACCCCTTGCGAGATGCCGACGATCTGCAGGCGCCGATAGAGGATGTCGCGGTAGTCGCCGACTTGAATGTCCCCCAGGCGCTTGTTGGCCGATTCGTCGACGATGATGAAGTTGCCGTTCTTGACCGCGCGGATGTCCCCCTCGCGCATGCGCCAGGGTCCGCCGATGCCGCTGTCGGGGTTGAAGCCGATGATCTCCACCTGCTCGGTCCCCCCTTGCTCCTGCCGAATCAGACCCCAGGCGACGATCAGTTTTTCGGCGGTCAGCACGCCTGGCTCGGAGCGCACCTGATCGTGGATATATTCTGGAAAAGGCTGGGAAAAGTCGAAGTTTTTGCTGTTTTTCGAGGTGATCCAGATATCCCCTTCGGTATGGTCGATAATCACCGACGAGGTTTCCATCAGCCCCAGGTAGATGCCAATCTGCGCGAAGATCAGCCCAACGGCGAAGACGATACCGATCAGGGTGATCAGCGACCGCAACTTATCGTAAAGCAAAATCCTCAGGGCGACATAGAGCATATTCATTTGGTCCGCGGCGCGGGGGAGTCGTTTCGTTAAACGTTTGCGTTACGGCATGAGTGCCCGTTTAATGTAGCCGGAAGCTGTTGAAAAGTCAGCAATAAAAATGACGGTTCCCGGCGCGTCGGCGAGCGGGGAGGTTTGCTTTAGGGCGATTATCCTTTAGACTCTGAAAAACCTGCTCTCACCATCATGAAAGGATACGCCATCATGGATGAAAGGATCGCCCAACTGCTCAAGCTCGCTGTCGCCGCCCCTTCCGGGGATAACTGCCAGCCCTGGCGGCTGACCTGGGCGGACGGCCGCTTGCAGCTCTTCAACCGGCCCAACCAGGATACCTCCCTTTACAACCACGCCCAACGGGCCTCACTGTTGGCCCATGGGGCGCTCTTGGAGAATCTGACGATCGCCGCGCCCGGTCTCGGTTTACGGGCCGAGATCCGGCTCTTTCCCGATCCCGTCGCGCCCGAGCAAGTCGCCGAGGTGATCTTCGCCGAAGGAGAGACGGTCAACGATCCCCTAAGCTACTGGATCGAGCGGCGCTGCACCAACCGCAAGAAGTACGTGCCCATTCCCCTCACCGAATTTCAGCGCCGCGAACTGGTGGCCGCCCCCGCCGACGGAGCGGCGGCGCGGGTGCATCTGGTGCATGAGCCGGACGAGGTCCGGGTTCTGGCGGCGCTCTTGGCGAAGAACGATCGGCTGGTCTTCGAAAACCGCAATCTGCACGCCTTTCTTTTCGATCACCTGCGCTGGAGCGACGAGGAGGCGCGGGCCAGCGGCGACGGCATGGACATCAAGACCCTGGAGCTGGCGCCTCCGGATCGGCTGGCCTTCCCCCTGCTGAAGCACTGGCTCCTTGTCGGATTTCTTAACAGGCTCGGCCTGCCCCACCTCATCGAGCACACCGCCCTGAAACTCCTCGGTTCCTCGGCTGGTATCGCCGGTGTGAGTCTGCCCGATCTGGAACCGGCAAGCCTGGTTCTGGGCGGGCGGGCCATGCAGCGCTTCTGGCTGCAAGCGACGGCCCTGGGGCTCGCCGTACAGCCGGTGGCCGGACTGGCTTTGCTGGTACAACGCCTGCGTTCGGGAAACACCGACGAATTGGACGAAGCCCAACGGGCGCTGGTCACCGAGGTCGGCGCGGGACTCGACCGTGCCTTCGGCAGTGCCGGGCGTTCCCTGGTCATGTGCTTTCGGCTCGGAACCAGCGTGCCGCCCAGCGCCCGGGCCCTGCGGCGATCGGTGGAGTCGGCGCGGTAAAGGCTATTTCACGCCGAAGCGTGCTTCGATAAGGTCCGCCGCCTTTTGGGCGGGGGTCAGGGGGGCCAGTTGCGCTTGCAGGCGCTTGGCGTTTTCGCGGTAGCCAGGGGCTTCCGCCACCCGGTGGGCCAAGGCGAAGAGGTTTCGGGGATGCTCGGCGAATTCCTTGGGGTCGAGGGATTCGCCGACCCCTAGGGCTTTGACCCGGCGCATATTGAACTGCTGGTCGGGAATGGTCGGGATACCGACGATCGGCTTACCGTGCTGCAGCGCCTGATAGATAGTGCCGTTGCCGCCATGGCAGACGACCAGATCGCAAGCCGCCATGACCAGATCCCCATCGACGAACTCCTCCACGTAGACTTCCCCTTCGATCGTTTCCAACCCCCGCGCCTGTCCCCCCGTGGCGATGATCGCCGTAAGCCCTTCCTGACGCAACCGCTCGTAGAGGGTGGTGAATGAGCCGCCCATCCAGGTGGTGCCCATGGTGAAGTAGATCAGACGCTTGCCGTCGTTTTTCGGTGGCCACCAGGCCGGCGGCGGCAGCGGGCTTTGCCAGGTCAGCGGGCCGATGTAATGGTAGTCGGCGGGCAGGTTGCGGGTGGGGAAATATTCGGGGATATCGGCCAGCAGGGTCAGGTCGTTACCCGCCAGGCAGTTGGTGGCGGTGACTGTGCGGGGCAGGGCGAATTGCCGGCTGAGTTTTTTGAAGACGGTTGCGGCATTGTCGAAGACCAGCATTTCCAGGGCGAGATTGAAACGGTCGAGACTTTTCCAGAAGGGGCTGTCCCGCTTGATGAGTTTTTCCGGCAGCCATTCGAAAAAGGGGATGTAGGGGAGCGCCCGGTATTCGGTGGAGGAAACGTTGACGACGGCGGCCTGGGGGATGCCGTCGATCCCCGTCGAAAGGGGGGCGCTGAAGCGTCCGTCGGAAAGAACCAGGTCGGGCTGCACCTGCCGGTACAGATCTCGATCCGCCGCGATCATCTTGTATAGTTCATCGTCGCTGACGAATTGCAGTTTGCCCTGGCGAATCCGGTTGAACAGGATGTCGGGCTCCACCTGATAGGCGGGCAACACTTCGAAACCCTCACTACGGATGAAATGATCCTTCGGGCTGTCCCCGGCGAAGATGATTTCGTGGCCGCGCGCGCGCAGTGCGGCGGCGATGGCCAGGGGGCGGCTGATGTGGGAGAGGGTGTGGGTGTAGGGGAGGCAGAGGATGCGCATGGGGATCCCTTTATTCATTTCGACTATGGGTGGCAAGGCTTCAGGCTCAAGCATAGCCGTGTTGCCGGGCAATTGCAAAGCCGGGCATGAGTGACTGTAAACTTAGACCGAATCAGCTGTCGAGAATCTTTACACAAGACAGGCCTTCGAATGGGGAAAGTTTTCTAAAATACCGTGAAAACATGATGTTGGGCTGTTGGAACGATGCTTGCTAACCTAGCTGATTACAGACGTGATTAGGTGCTCGACGCACGGTGCGACGAGCCTAACCTTTTGCTCAAGAGGTTCTGTAGTCCAACCAAGTACAACAACAGGAAGGGAGAACAAGATGAACAAGATGAGAAGCATGTTGGTGGCGCTGGTAGCGTTGATGGTGCTCGGCACCGGTTCGGCCCAGGCGTTCTGGGTAGGTTCGGTCAGCGATGGTACTAACTGGGTGGACAATGTCATGACCTTCGACTGGTCTTCGTCCGGCAGTGGCGTGGCGGTCGGGCTCGCCGATCCGGCGAATATTGTTGTAGGGAATACCTTCGACTTCTATTTCCAGGCTAACCTGACCGGTCTGGCAGACCCGGCGGGCCAGAATGTTGATTTCCCCGGGTTATCTACTGGTTTCGAGTACACCCTGGTCGGTCAGCTGACCGAGACCATTACCCAAGTCATTGGGAATCTGGCTCTTTTCGAAACCACGGGGATTGGTTCCTGGTTCATGCTGTATGACGACGCTGCGGATTCGGTGACGTCAACGGGTGTTGGTTTCGATGACGGCACCATCGTCGCCGAGGGTACCTGGCTGCCCGGCCAAGTCAGTAGTTTTCTCGCTTCTGTTCCTGGAGTGCAGGGGATTGGTTCCTACATCATCGAGGGGCTTCGTGGCATTGGCACGGTCGTTGACCCTAACTATCTCGATCCGACCGTGTTCAACGGTGAGCAGCTGATCGCCGACATTCGCTTCGAAGGGACGATCAACGTGCCGGCGCTTGACTCCGCTACCTCGACGTTCTTTGAAGGCCCCGGGGTTTACGACGCCTATTCCGTTTTGGACACCGACCTGCTCTTCAAGGTGGACGCCAGCAGCAAGTTTAGCGTGGTTCCCGAGCCTTCGACCATCATTCTCTTGGGCCTGGGCTTTTTGGGTCTGGCCGGTTGCGCGCGTCGGAAGATCAACAAATAATCGTTCCGCGATGATTTAGTTCCCACAAGCAAAAAAAAGGCCGGGAGGGTGCGCTCTCCCGGCCTTTTTACATGGGGGACATCGGCCTTTTCCTGGCTTTAACCTCTTGGCGGCGAATGAGGTCACCTGATGGAAACAACCTGTCCGGTTTGCGAGGGTAAACGATTTTCATCGCTATTTTTGGCGCGGGACTATATCACGCACCTTTCCTTTGCCGTCGCCCGGTGTGATGCCTGCCGACTGGTTCAGGTCAATCCGCAGCCCGCGGTAGACGAATTGGGGCGGTTTTATCCTGAGCTTTACTATGGAGAGCAGCCGTTTTTCTACGAAAAGGTGGATGCCTCCAGTCGTTTTCGGCAGGTAAGTCGACAGGTTAAGGCCGGCGATCGGGTGCTTGATGTCGGTTGCGGTCGGGGGCTCGTCCTGGCGAAGCTCAGGGCAAGGGGATGTGAGGTGGTGGGGACCGAGCTGTCCGCGCACAGCTCGAAATATGCTCGTGAACAGCTGGGGCTGGAAATTCTACAAAAAAACCTCGTGGACTGTACTTTTCCCGACAATGCCTTTGATTGCATCACCCTCTTTCACTCGCTGGAACATCTGCCCGATCCCTCGCATGAACTAAGGGAACTGCACCGCATTGTCAAGCCGGGGGGGAAGGTACTGGTCGAAGTCCCCCGGTTTGACAG
>DIVU01000132.1 GCA_002423365.1 Desulfuromonadaceae bacterium UBA6124
GAATTCAAAGTCCATGACCCGATCGATTTTGCGCAGCAGATGATCCGAGGGAACCAGTTCCTCGATGCTGACGAATTCCATCGAAATCTGTTTGTTGTCGTGTGCTCGTAACATGCCGGCATTTTACTAAATTTCGCCAACTTTATAAACAAAATCCCCGCCTTTCGACGGGGACTTTGTCAGCAGTCTGAGGGGAGCCATTTGGCTCCCCTTTTTAAATTACGCTTTGATCGCCGCCAGGACTTCTTCCTGGAAGGCCTCGAAACCGACATCCTCGATATACTTGCCGAGGCGCGAACGCTGGTTCTTCGCCTTGAACCATTGCAGAATCCTGTCGACGATCGCCAGGGCCTCCTCGTTGGTCGGCACATCCTCGATCAGGCGCGCCGAGAGGCGAGGCTTGCTGCCGCCGTTGCCGCCGACCATAATGTTCCAGCCCCGGGGTGAGGCGATCAGGCCAAGATCCTTGATACAGACTTCGCCGCAGTCGTTGGGACAACCGGAAACGCCCATCTTAAACTTCCAGGTCAACTCCAGCCCATGATACTTCTCATCCATGGCCAGGCCGACGGCGACGGAATCCTGCTGGCCGCGCTTGCAGAAGGTGGTGCCGGGGCAGACCTTCACCGAGCGCACACACATGCCGATGGCCGCGCCGGGCTTCTCATCGAGTTCTCCCCAGATTTCATCAATGCGGCTCTCATCGAGGCCGACGATAGCGATGCGTTGGGCGCTGGTCAGTTTCAACGCCTGGGCGCCGAACTTCTCGGCGACATCGGCGATCTTCCGCAACTGCGCGGGACTGGTGATGCCGCCGGGAATATGGGGAGCAATAGCATAGGTTTCCTTGTCGCGCTGGATGATGGCGCCTTTTTCGAGAATATCTTTTTTCATCAAAACCTCCGGAATTTGGTCGGCCCCCTGGGGGGCGCCGTCATGATAAAGAGGACGCCCCATGCAGCAACTCTTCGGCATGCGCAATGAGGGTCGCCAGTTTGAAAGGCTTGGCCAGATAGCAGGCGGCGCCCAGGTCCAGGGAGCGCTGGCGTTCGGATTCCTGGCTCTTGGCGGTCAAAACCAGCACCGGGCAGGCGGCCGTGGCGGGATGACCTTTAAGAGCCGCGATAGCCTGAAAGCCATCCATGCCGCCGGGCATCATGATATCCATGATAATCAGGTCCGGGGGCTGAGCCGTCGCCTGGACGATGGCGGCTTCGCCCGATTCGACGGCGACAACCCGCCAACCGTCACGGCGCAGGGAGATTTCAACCAACTGACGGACATGGGGCTGATCATCTACGATCATTATCGTTTTCATTTCAAGGTCCTTTTCGGGAAAGGGCGGGAAAATAGTAATACAAGGCCAAAGAGCGAACAAGGTTTTTATTCCGGCACATGCCTGCCCGGCGACGGACAAGCCCAACCCAGACCCTCCGATGCAAAATTCCCTTGACTGGAACTAATAAATCCGTTAAATTCGACGTCGCTTAGCCCCTTATTTCCCTTTTAGGAGGTTTTCCCACCATGAAAAAACTGCTGGTTGTTGCCATGCTCGCCGCCTTTGCCGCCACTCCCGCTTTCGCTGCCGACGTTTACACCTACGAAGGCAAAGGGGTCGTGACTTTTGACCACAAAGGTCATGGAGAGAAACTGGGCTGCGAAGCTTGCCATCAGGGCGAGCCTGCCAAAATCGAAGTGACCAAGGACTCCGCCCACAAGGATGTCTGCAAAAGCTGTCACACCGCAAAAGGCGGCCCCACCAAGTGCAACGATTGCCACGTTGCCAAGTAATCGATTAAGCATCAAGGTTTAACAAAAAGGCCCCGAATCGGGGCCTTTTTTATTTTCACCGAAAATCCCGCCCTCCCCTTGCAAAGCTGACTCGCCCTGTTAGAATTTCCAGTGTTGTCGTCAATGCAACAACATTTCAATCGCAAAGGAGCATCGATTTATGTCCTTGAAAGGAACCCGTACCGAAAAGAACATTCTCACCGCTTTCGCCGGCGAAAGCCAGGCCCGTAACCGCTATACCTACTTCTCGGCCCAGGCCAAGAAGGAAGGCTATGTGCAGATGGCCGATATTTTCGAGGAGACCGCCAACCAGGAAAAAGAGCACGCCAAGCGCCTGTACAAGATGCTTGAGGGGGGCGAGGTGGAAGTTACCGCCTCTTTCCCCGCCGGCGTGATCGGCACCACGGCGGAGAACCTGCGCGAGGCGGCGGCCGGCGAACACCATGAGCACGCCGAGATGTATCCCTCCTTCGCCAAGATTGCCCGCGAAGAAGGGCTCAACGACATCGCCGATGTCTTCATGGCCATTGCCGTGGCCGAGAAACAACACGAAAAGCGCTATCTCGACCTGCTCGCCAACATCGAAAACAACCGGGTTTTCAAACGCGAAAAACCGACCGTCTGGCGCTGCCGCAACTGCGGCTACATCCATGAAGGGACGACCGCGGTTGATAAATGCCCGGCCTGCGCCCATGCCCAGGCCCACTTTGAACTGCTCGGCGAAAACTACTAATCAACTGGGAGGCTTAAAATGGCGAAACAACTCGAAGTCTACAAATGCTCGGTGTGCGGCAATATCGTCGAAATCCTTCACGGTGGGCCCGGGGAACTGGTCTGCTGCGGTCAGCCGATGTCTCTGCTGACGGAAAACACCGTCGATGCTGCCAAGGAAAAGCACGTCCCGGTGATTGAAAAAGGCGCCAACTCCATCACCGTCAAGGTCGGCAGCGTCGCTCACCCGATGGAGGAAAAACACTACATCGAGTGGATCGAACTGATCGCCGACGGCAAGGTATACCGCCAGTTCCTCAAGCCCGGCGACAAGCCGGAAGCAACCTTCCCCATCACAGCCGAGAAGGTCAGCGCCCGCGAATACTGCAACCTGCACGGCCACTGGGCCGCCCAGGGCTAAGCAGAGCAGACGCCACTCAATAAAAAAGCCGGCTTCCTCTCGGGGAGCCGGCTTTTTTATTCGCGAAAACTGGGGATCAAGCCAGCAGGGTTTCGACCTTGACTTGCAGATCCCCCATATCGAAGGGCTTGCTTACATAGGCATCGGCGCCGGCGGCAAAGGCCTCCTGGCGGTCCTCTTCCTGCGCCCTGGCAGTCATAGCGATGATCGGACAGCCGCAAGTAGCATCTTCCGACTTGAGAATCCGGGCCGCCTGATAACCGTCCATGCCTCCCGGCATCATCACGTCGAGCAGAATCAGATCGGGAATCTCGGCGTGGGCGATAACGATCGCCTCCTCGCCGCTGGCGGCGTAAAGCAGGTTCCGGTCCTTGCGACCGAGCACGATCGCCAAAAGCTTCCGCACATCGGCCTGGTCATCGACGATGAGAATCTTTTTCATTTTTTCACTCCCGAAGTCGCTGATCCCGGAAATCCGTCAGAGGATATCCAGCAGGCGGATTTCAAAGGTCAGAGCCTGACCCGCCAGGGGATGGTTGGCATCCAGTGTCACCGCGGTCTCGTCCAGCGCGACGATCTTGACCACAATCGGTTCTCCATCTTCCCGAGTCAACTCCAGGTGATTACCGACCGCCAGTTTCAGATGGGCGGGGACGTCGGCGCGCCCGACCTCGGCGACCATTTCATCCCGATGGGGACCATAGGCCTGTTCCGCCGTCAGGGTCACGGTCTTCACCTCGCCGGGAGCCATGCCCAGCACCGCCTGATCGAATCCGCGAATGACCTCCTTGCGCCCAAGAACGAATTCCAGGGGGGCCTGCCCTTCCGAGCTATCGAAGATACTGCCGTCCTCCAGTCGTCCGGTATAGACCACCTTGACTTGATCGCCTTTTTTCGCCCCTGCCATGCGACACTCCTTCCACAAATGAAACACCGTCCGTCGCCAAGGCGGAGAAGGCCTCCGGAGAGCATTTGCCGCATCCACCGGAGGCCTTGTCGAAAACGGACGAACGTTTGGCTTGCGTGTTATTTCTTCGGCTCGTTCATCTGAATGGAAATCAGCTCAACCTCGAAAAGCAGGGTCGAGTTGGGCTGGATGACCGGACCGGCCCCCCGCTCCCCGTAGGCGAGATCCGCCGGGATGAAAAGCTGCCACTTGGCCCCTTCCTTCATCAGTTGCAACGCCTCGGTCCAGCCGGGAATCACGCCACCGACCGGGAAGGTCGCCGGCTCGCCGCGCTTGTAGGAACTGTCGAATTCGGTACCGTCGATCAGGGTGCCACGATAGTTGACGGTGACCGTATCCTCCTTGGCCGGGGACTTGCCCGTCCCCTCGCTGAGGATCTTGTACTGCAAGCCGCTGGGCAGGGTCACGACCCCTTCCTTCTTGCCGTTCTCGGCGAGAAAAGCGGCGCCCGCGACCTGGTTCTTCTCGCCCATAGCCTGGGCCTCGGCTTCCTGCTTGGCCATCATCTCCTGCTGGAAGTTCATCAGAGTGGTCTGCGCCTCTTCATCGGTCATCAGGGTCGGACCGCC
>DIVU01000128.1:0-4277 GCA_002423365.1 Desulfuromonadaceae bacterium UBA6124
TGCTGATTCATGCCGGTTTCGCCATGGAAAAGCTCGATCCGACAGAGGCAGAAACGACCCTGGCACTCTTCCGTCAACTCATTGCCGCCGAGCCGGAATCCCCATGATCGACCTCGCCCCCTTTCGCGACCCCAGGGCGGCGCGAGCGTTGATTTCCGCCATCAGCGAGGCGACCGGGGCGGCATCCGCTCCCCTGACTTTCATGGAGATCTGCGGTACCCACACCATGGCCATCCACCAGCACGGTATCCGTTCCTTGCTGCCCGAGTCGATCCGGCTCATCTCCGGCCCCGGCTGCCCGGTCTGCGTCACCCCCATCGCCTACGTCGATCACGCCCTGGCCCTGGCCCGGCGGCCGCGCACCCTGATCGCGACCTTCGGCGACCTGGCGCGGGTGCCCGGCTCGATCGGCAGCCTACAGGAGGAAAAGGCCCGGGGCGCGGACATCCGCATCGTCTACTCCCCCCTCGACGCCGTCGCCCTGGCGCGAAAAAATGCCGATCGCGAGGTGGTCTTTCTCGGCGTCGGCTTTGAAACGACCACGCCGACCATCGCCGGGGCGATTCTCGAAGCGCAGCGCCTGGGATTGACCAACTGTTCGGTGCTGAGCGCCAACAAAACCATGCCGGCACCGATGGCGGCGCTCACCGCCGACCCGGATCTGGCCATCGACGGCTATCTCTGTCCCGCCCATGTCGCCACGGTGATCGGTGCCGAGGGCTTCCGCTCCCTTGCCGAGAACTACCGCATCCCCTGTGTCATCACCGGCTTCGAGCCTCTCGACATCCTGCAAGGGTTATTGATGCTCACCCGCCAGGCCAAGGCCGGGGAGGCGCGAGTCGAGATCCAGTACAGCCGCTTCGTCCGTCCCGAAGGCAACGCCAAAGCCCGGGAAATCATGGCGAGGGTGTTTGAACCTTGTGCCGCCGACTGGCGGGGAATCGGTCTGATTCCGGAGAGTGGCTTGCGCATCCGCGACGACCTGGCCGACTTCGATGCCGCCCGCAAGCTGCCGGTGATCGTCGAGCCGGCGCGGGAACAGACCGGCTGCCGCTGCGGCGAGATCCTCAAAGGCAAGCTCGCCCCCCGCGAGTGTCCCCTCTTCCGCGCCGTCTGCACCCCGGAAAGCCCCGTCGGCGCCTGCATGGTCTCCAGCGAAGGGGCCTGCGCGGCGGCTTATAAATACGGCGACTAATTCAGTGATGGGTGATTGGCAACGGGGGGACCCCGATCACCGAACACCAATGACCGATCACGGAGTTTTCATGACAACCGACATGACCGACGCGCCCTGCTGCATCGTCCCGAAATATCTGGCGACCTTCCGCTGCATCGCCGGCGCCTGCGAGGAGGACTGCTGCCACGACTGGCGGATCAACATCGATCAAAATACGTTCAAGAAGATCAAGACCTCCATGTCCCATTCTAAAACGGATCGGGACCGGTTCCGGCAGTTTTTGAAACGCAACTCTTCCGACGACAAGGACACTATCAATTACGCCTACATCACCTGTCGTCCCGATGGCGGCTGCCCCTTTCTCGACGACGGCAAGCTCTGCGAAATCCATCGGCGTTTCGGCCCCTCCCACCTGAGCCTGGTCTGCCGCAGCTATCCACGAAAGAAGTCCCTGGTGGGCAAACGCACCGAAGTGGTCGCCTTCCTTTCCTGCCCCGAAGTCGCCCGCCGCTGTCTGCTCGCCCCCGACGCCATGGAACTGGTCGAACTCGAACCGGGCCGCCTCGATAGCGATGCGATCTGCACCGAAATCAAATCGGGCACTGGCGAAAGCCCTTACCATGCGTATCTTGATGAGGTGCGTCAGTCACTGCTGAATCTGGTGGCCCTGATTCAGTTCCCCCTGGCCAGTCGACTCTTCTTTGTCGCCTGTTTCGCCGATAGCGTCTCACCTGCTTTTTCCAACGGGAACAGTGAATTTTCCCCGGAGATTCTGGCCGAAAATATCGAGGCCTTCTCCGATCCCTTCACGCTGAGGGAACTGCATGCTCAGTTCGAGCAGATCGACAGCCGTATCGACTTCGCCATGCTGCTGGTGCAGCGGATCCTCACGGCCCGATTGCCGAGTATCTCCGATAACTTTAGAGCCCTGCTCGATCAGAGCTGGAAAAACTACAATTTACTCGCCAAGTCCAACGCACCCTGCCCGGCGGACGATCCCCAGCGGAATCCTGAAATTTTCACAACGATCCAGCAACTCTACCAGCGGAGGTGCAGCCTTCTGCAAGAAACCTTTACCCAACGCATCGACCAATATTTCGCCAATTATTCGCTCAATTACTGGTTCGGCGAATGGTATACCCGCTCCCCCGATCTGCTCGTGCATGCAACCAAACTGTTTATCCGGCTGGCCATTCTACGATTTTTGCTGTTCAGCCATCCCGCACTGAACCCCCTGGTGGAGCAGCTTGCCGCAGGAAAGATCGGTAGAAAAGAGCGCGAATCGGCCCAGGAGGCCCTGGATCAGGCGGCGGTCGAGACTTTCTATCGTTTTTCCAGAGGGGTTGAGCACGACCCCGTCTATCTAGACGATATCCAGCAGACCCTGGCGAAGGAAAACATGGAACCACTGACCAAGTTGACCCTGTTGTTAAAGTTTTAATTTTTCAACATCCGTATAGTGGAGTACCGCAGATGAACCACGACATCATCCTTCTCGGCCACGGCAGCGGCGGCACCCTGAGTCACCGGCTGCTCGACGAGTTGATCATCCCGACCCTTTCCAGCGTCGCCGAGCGGGAGCAGAACGATTCGGCCATTCTGAGCCATGGCGGCGGGCGGCTCGCTTTCACTACTGATGGCTACGTGGTCGATCCGATTTTCTTTTCCGGGGGGAATATCGGCGATCTGGCGATCAACGGCACGGTCAACGATCTGGCCATGGTCGGCGCGAAACCGCTGGCCGTCGCGGTGGCCTTCATACTGGAAGAGGGTTTGGTGCTGACGGATTTCAGGAAGATTCTGGTTTCAATGCGCGCCGCCGCCGATATTGCCGGGGTTCGCATTGTCACCGGGGACACTAAGGTGGTGCCGAAGGGCAAGGGGGACAAGATCTTCATCACCACCTCGGGCATCGGCGTCTTTGAGCACGCTTTGGAGATCAGCGGCAGTGGCGCCCAGGTCGGCGACAAGGTCCTCATCAACGGCCCCATTGGCGATCATGGACTGGCGGTGCTGGCGGGACGGCAGGGGCTGGAACTGGAGACGGATATCCGCAGCGACAGCGCCCCCCTCAACCATCTGGTCGGCGCGCTGCTCGAGGAGTTCGGCGATGCGGTGCATGTGCTGCGCGACCCGACCCGGGGGGGCGTCGCCACCACCCTGAAGGAAATCGCCCGGCAGTCGCAGGTCGGCATCCGTCTCGACGAAACCACGCTGCCGATCAATCCGGCGGTGGCCGGAGCCTGCGCCCTGCTCGGCCTCGATCCCCTCTTTGTCGCCAACGAAGGCAAGCTGCTGGCCCTGGTCGCGCCGGAGGCAGCCGACGCCCTTCTCGAACAAATGCGCCGTCATCCCCAGGGGCAAGGGGCGGCCCTCATCGGCGAAGTGACGGCGGGGCCGCCCGGCCAGGTGCAGTTGCATACCACCATCGGTGGCCGCCGCGCCATCGAAATGCTTGCCGGCGAACAGTTGCCCCGTATCTGCTGATTGAAGTAAGTGATTTCACCACAGAGACACAGGGAACACAGAGCAAAGACATCGTCGGNNCGCCATTTTCCGGTGGCGGCAATTGCAATGGCTGCTTCCGAAAGAGGCGCGCCACGGCATTGAGCACCGCTTTTACCCCCCGCCAGATTTTCGGCAGCAGCCAGACCATCAGCAGGATGAAAAGGATCAGTGCCCCGACGAAGATCCAGGGAGAATGCAGGGCCGTCCACAGCCCGGCGATGACCAATACGTCCTCGCCGAGGGAAGCGAACCAGTTGCTGAAGGGTTCCGGCGAGGTGTTGATCATGACCCGCGATCCGGACTTGGTCAGATGGGTGCCGGCAGCCAACCCGCCCCCGACCAGGCCGACGGCGATGGAGAGCGCCGGGCTGACCTCGCCGATGGCCCCCGCCGCCAGTACCGCGCCGGCGGGGATGCGGATGAAGGTGTGAATGGTGTCCCAGCCGGTATCGACTCCGGGGGTCTTGTCGGCGAAGAACTCGATGAAGTACATCGCCCCGGCGGCAAAGATCACCATCGGATCGGTCAGAACTTCAAGCCCCGGCGGCAAGGTCATGTTGCCGGTGGCCCCGAGCACGCCGAGGGTGAGGAT
>DIVU01000128.1:4322-4490 GCA_002423365.1 Desulfuromonadaceae bacterium UBA6124
GTTGCGTGACCCCGGGAATAGGATAATCTTTGATACGGGTTATGGATTTATTCGCTCCATCATACATCTTTTCCCCCGAAGAGTCAGGCCGGGACGAATTTTACCGGAAGGGAACGGGGCGCGGCGCTTTCGCGCTTCTTCGCAAAAAATCCCTTTCCGTCCAAAAAA
>DIVU01000128.1:4553-17367 GCA_002423365.1 Desulfuromonadaceae bacterium UBA6124
ACTGACCCGCAAGGGTGAATACGCAATTCGCGGCATGGTCTACCTGGCTCGCCAAGAGCCGGGGAAGCTTATTCTTGTCAACGAGATCGCCGAAACCGTCGACGTTCCCCAGAGCTTTCTGGCGAAGATCTTCCAGGGGCTCACTCGTCTCGGCTTGGTGCGTTCCAGTCGGGGGGCGGGAGGCGGCTTCGCCTTGGCCAAACCGGCGGCGGAAATCAGTCTGCGCGAGGTGATCGAGGCGGTGGAAGGGACAATCTGCGCCAACCGCTGCGTCATCGACGCCTCGTTCTGCGACCGCAGCGGCGACTGCACCGTGCATCCGGTCTGGCACCGGGTGCAGAATCAGGTGCGCAGCATCCTCGACGGCGTCAGCCTTGCCGAACTGAGTAAATAGCCCTTCAGGAGTTTTTCCATGCTGAAAAAGATCTGGAACTTTTATCGGGACGGCTTCCGCTCCATGGTCCTGGGACGCACCCTGTGGAAGATCGTCCTGATCAAGGTGGCAGTCCTGCTCGTCCTCGCCAATTTCATCCTGCCCAACCACCTCAACCGCAACTTCGATAATGCCCAAGAGCGGGCCGCGCACGTTCTCGATAATCTCACCGAACCCGGCATCGCCGCCGGGGAATAAATTCCCACCAGGAGGCTCCCGTGATCGAATCGCTCGACCTGTCGATGGTCAACTGGGCACGGGCCCAGTTTGCCCTCACTGCCATGTTCCACTGGATTTTCGTCCCCCTGACCCTGGGGCTCTCGTTTCTTCTGGCTTTCTTCGAGACCCTCTATGTCCGCACCGGCAACGAAACCTGGAAACGCATCACCAAGTTCTGGATGTCCCTCTTCGCCGTCAACTTCGCCATCGGCGTCGCCACCGGTATCATCCTCGAATTCGAGTTCGGCACCAACTGGTCGAACTATTCGTGGATGGTCGGCGACATCTTCGGCGCGCCCCTGGCCGCCGAGGGGATATTCGCTTTCTTCCTCGAGGCGACCTTCTTCGCCGTGATGTTCTTCGGCTGGAACCGGGTCTCCAAGGGCTTTCACCTCTTTTCGACCTGGATGGTCGCGGTCGGCTCCAACCTCTCGGCCCTGTGGATTCTGGTCGCCAACGGCTGGATGCAGTACCCGGTCGGCATGAAGTTCAACCCGGAAAGCGCCCGCTTCGAGATGGAAAACTTCTTTGAAGTGCTGCTGTCGCCGGTGGCCGTCGGCAAGTTCACCCACGCCACCAGCTCCAGCTTCCAACTCGCCTGCCTTTTCGTCGTCGCCGTTTCCTCCTGGTTCCTGCTCCGCCGCCGCCACCAGGAAATGGCCAAGCGCAGCATCATTGTCGCCTCGATCTTCGGCCTCTTCGCTTCCGGTTTCGTCGCTTTCACCGGTGACGAGGCGGCCCACAAAGTCGGTCAGTTCCAGCCGATGAAGCTGGCGGCCATGGAAGGCCTCTACGATGGAGAGGTCGGCGCGCCCCTGTTGATCTTCGGTGTCCCCAATCTCGAAAAACGCCCGGGGGATGATCTGCCCGCCTTCCACGAGGCGGTGGGCATCCCTTACGCCCTCTCCTTTCTCACCAACCGCTCTTTCAACAGCTTCGTCCCCGGCATCAACGACCTGCTCTACGGCAACGCCGAGCACGGCGTGATGGGGGTCACCGAGAAGATGACCCTCGGCAAGCAGGCGGTGGAACAGCTCGCTCTCTACAAGGGCGCGAAAAAGGTCGGCAACGAAGCGGCGGCGCAACAGGCATTGGTCGGTTTCGAGCAGACCAGCCCCTACCTCGGCTACGGCTACCTGAACAGCGCCGAGGAAGCGATCCCCCCCATCGCCCTCAACTTCTTCAGTTTCCGCGTCATGGTCGGGCTGGGCATGTTCTTCCCCCTGCTCTTCCTCGCCCTCCTCATCGCCACCCTCTACGACAAGATCGCCGAGCAGAAATGGCTGCTGGTCACCGGCGTCGCCTCCCTCTTCCTCGGCTACATCGCTTCGGAAGCGGGCTGGGTCGTCGCCGAGGTCGGCCGCCAGCCCTGGGCCATCCAGGGGCTGCTGCCGGTGGGCGTGGCCAGGTCCAACCTGACCACGGCGACGGTGGCGGGAACCTTCTTCATGTTCCTGTTCCTCTTCACCGTCCTTCTGGTCGCGGAAGTTCGCATCATGCTCAAACAAATCGCCATCGGTCCGGAGGAGAACTGATATGATCGGCAGCCTGGAACTGACTCAACTGCAACAACTCTGGTGGATCATCTGCTCCCTGGTGGGCGCGCTCTTCATTTTCATGAACTTCGTCCAGGGCGGGCAGACCCTGATGTTCTCCCTCGCCAAAAGCCCCGAGGAGAAGACCCTGATCATCAACTCCCTGGGGCGCAAGTGGGAACTGACCTTCACCACCCTGGTCCTCTTCGGCGGGGCGCTCTTCGCCGCCTTTCCGCTCTTTTACGCCACCAGCTTCGGCGGCGCCTACTGGGTGTGGATCGCCATCCTCTTCACCTTCATCATCCAGGCGGTGAGCTATGAATTCCGCCGCAAGCCCAACAACTTTCTCGGCGCCGGAACCTATGAAGTCTTTCTCTTCATCAACGGCAGTCTCGGCCTGTTGCTCATCGGCACCGCCGTCGGCACCTTCTTTACCGGCTCGAACTTTTTGCTCAACGATTACAATTTTGTTAAATGGCAGCACCCCCTGCGGGGGCTGGAAGCCGCCTTCAACCTCTTCAATGTCTCGCTCGGCGTCTTTCTGATCTTCAACGCCCGCACCCTCGGCGCCCTCTACCTGGCTAACCATCTCAAGCATGACGAACTGGTGGAACGCAGCCGCCGGGCGGCCTTCGTCAACCTGCTCTGCTCGCTCCCCTTCCTGCTCATCGTCCTCGGCGGCCTGCTGACCATGGACGGCTACGCCGTCGACGCCGCCACCGGCGCGGTCTCGCTGGAAGCCGGGAAATACCTGAACAACCTGCTCGGCATGCCGATCGTGCTGCTTCTGCTGCTCGCGGGTCTGCTACTGGTGGTCGGTGGCGTCTACCTTGCCCATTACCGTAAAAGCACCCAAGGCATCTGGTTCTCCGGGCCGGGAACGGTGCTGGTGGTGCTGGCCCTGCTCTTCATCGCCGGCTTCAACGGCACGGCCTTCTACCCATCCAAGTTCGACCTGCAAAGCAGCCTGACCATTTACAACGCCTCCAGCAGCCACTACACCCTGACCGCCATGAGCTACATCGCCCTGGCCGTCCCCTTCGTCCTCGCCTATATCGCCTATGTCTGGCGGTCGATGGATGCCGGCAAACTCTCCCTCGAAGACGTGGCCAAGGACGGCGAAAACGAAGCCTATTGAGACCTTGGAGAATCGGAACCTTTACCCAGGAGATTTATCCCATGATTTACATCATGATCGTTGGCTGGTTCGCACTGATCATTACCTCCTACGTCGCCGCTGAAGGGATATTGCGCCTTTCCGGAAAAATCTGAACGTCGTCCTGAAACGAAAGACAATACGCAAAAGGGCTCCCCGGATTGCCGGGGAGCCCTTTTGCGTGGGGCTATGTCCAGAAAGGATTAGATTCTGGTGACGTTGGCGGCCTGGGGGCCTTTCTGCCCCTGGGTCACCTCGAAGCGAACCCGGTCCCCTTCGGCCAGGGACTTGAAGCCGTCGCCCTGGATCGAGGAAAAGTGTACGAATACATCGGGTCCGTTATCCTGCTCGATGAAACCAAACCCTTTTGCGTCATTGAACCACTTTACAGTACCTTCAGCCATTGTCTTCCGACTCCTTTTGTCCGATACGGATACGTTGTACGTTGTACCAAAGAGGCTTGCCCAAAAAAAAACCGCCAGCCAGAAGTCTGCGCGGTCGTTCAAAAACTGACTGACGATCAATCGGTCCGGGTTCCGCTTCAGCACAACTTTTATGCTTTCGGACTATCGCACGCCCTCCGAAAAAAAATCAAGCATTTTTTTAAAACAGTGGTTTTAGCCCTTCGACGGAAGATTTCAAGCTGTTTTAGGCAGCCCAACCAGCACCCGGGTTCCCCGCCCCTTCTGGCTTTCGATCTCGACGTGCCCGCCGTGCGCATCGACGATATGCCGCACGATGCTCATACCGAGTCCGGTCCCTTCGACGGCGGTATTGGAGGTATCGGCCCGATAGAATTTATCGAAAACCTTCGCCACCTGTTCCGGGGTCATGCCGATCCCCTCGTCTTCGACACAAATCCGGTATTCGTCGGCCTCGTCGCGCCCCGTGACCCTAATCACCCCCCCCTGGGGGGAAAATTTGACGGCATTACCAAGAATGTTTTCCAGTACCTGCTCGATTTTGCCCACATCCACCGCGAGCACAGCGGGCGTATCGGCCACCTGCAACGCGATACGGTGCCTGTCGGTCAATTTTTCCACCGCATCCACCGCCTGCCGCAACAGGGCATTGAGGTCGCAGGGGGTTTTTTCCAGGGGCAGGGCGTGCCCCGATTCGATGCGGCTGACATCGAGGAGTTCGTCGACGATCTTCGACAGGGTCCAGGCCTTGCGATTAATGTAATCGAGGGATTTGCGTTCCTCCTCGCCGAAATGCCCCGACTGGGAAAGCAGCAGTTCCGAATAGCCGACGATGGAGGAGAGGGGGGTACGCAATTCGTGGGCGGCGGTAGAGATAAACTCGCTCTTCATGCGATCGATGCGACGTTCGCTGGTCACGTCATGCATGATGATGATGGTGCCGACGGCCGCCCCGCCCTGCCGGCGCATCAGAGAGGTGCGCCCCTCGAGAATGCGGCCGGCGGCCCCGCCGGTCCCGGGCAGCTCTACGTCGAAACGCGCCCCGCCCTGTTTCTGCTCCAACGCGGCCAGAATACGCCGACGCAGGGCGGGATCCCCGACCACCTCTTGCAAGGGGCGGAAACGGGCCTTTTTCAGGGGGATGCCCAAAAACTCCTCGGCCGCCTGGCTGAGCAGCAGCACCCGGTCGTGGGCATCGACGGCGATCAGGACGTCGGTCACCGACTTCAGGATACTGTCCACCCGTAGACTGATTCCCCGCGCCACCAGATAACCGGCGGGGATCGACAACAGCATCATGACCAGGGCGCTTCCCCCCAGCCAGCGCCCCATGTCGCGCAACGCCGCGACCATCCGCTCCTGGCTTTCACGCAGGTCGCTCTCGTAATAACCGGCGCCGATCACCCAGTCCCAGGGAGCGAAATAAGCGATGGCCACCGCCTTGTAACGGGGCTCGATCTCCCCGGGATTCTTCCAGGGATAGCGCTCGAAGGCAACCGGCACGTTATCCTCGCGCTGGTAGAGCGGCAGGGACAGGGCCTTGCCGATGATCGACTGGATAAAAGGGCGACCGTCGCTGTCCTGGGAAGCCCAGAGGTTCTCCCCGTCCCGTTCGCCGTTCTGGGAGATAATGTAGCGCCCCTGGTGCTCCCCCTTGCCGCCGAGCACATAGACGTAGCCGGTCTTGCCGACCACCATGTCCATGATCCCCTGTCGCAGGCTTTCGATGTTTTCCTGCTTGACCCCAACGTAGAGTGCGCCGATCAGACTCCCCCCTTCGTCGTGAATCGGGCGGTAAGCGGTGAGATACCAGTCATTGACCACGTAGGCCCGCCCGCTGAAGGTCTCGCCGCGCAACAGCGCCGCGATCACCGGATTGGGCGTACCGTCGGGGTTGATGCTGGGGATGTAGGTGCCGATGGCCCGCCGCCCCCCCGAGTCCTCCACGTTGGTCGCCACCCGCAGCAGGTCGCCGGCGTCATTGATCCGCTGGAAGATGGTCGCCGTCCCCCCGACCAGGTCGCGGACAGCGTCGACCACTGGCGAGGGAGTGACGGGATCGTCATTCTGCCCCAACCACTGCCCCCCCACCATCATCGGCGGGAGAAAAACATCCGTCACCTCGCCGGTAAGCTGGTCGCGCGCCTCCCAGCGCAGGCTCTCCCGGCCGAGGCTCACCTTGCCGGCGCGGGCGAGGATATCTTCGGCGACCCGCAGGTTGGTGTCGACCGTTTTCTGTACCGACTCCTGGGCCGAGCGGCACATGAGATAGACGGCCTGAGCGATCTTGCGCGACTCGTTCTGGGCCTGGGCCTCAATTTCGTGACCGAAGAAGGTTTCGAGAATCCCCTTCTGATGCAGGCCGACGCCGAAAGCGATGAGCGCCGTCAGTAAAATGGGCAAAATCGCCAGAATGGTGATCTTCAGACCGACTTTCACGGGCGACTCCGGGGTGGATGGTTGGTTGGCTGAAAGAAGGTTAATTCTGCTTTATGTGGCGGGAAAAAGCAAATACTTTGCGGCACGAACAAAGGGAAGGGAAGACTCAGCGGTGGGTATCGTCGGGACGGTAGCGGCCATTGACCTGATAGACGAAAGCGAGGATTTCCGCGACGGCCTGATAGAGCTCGGGGGGGATATCGTCCCCCACCGGCAGCTTCGCCAGAAGCTCCACCAGATCGGGATCCTCCATGATGTAGACGCCGGCGGCGCGGGCCGTCTCGACGATCTTCTCGGCCAGGACGCCGCGACCGCTGGCGACGATTCGCGGCGCGTCCCCCTGCTCCTTGTCGTAAACAAGGGCAACCGCCTTGTCGACCGGTTTATCCTGGGCCATAAAAGACTCCGTTGCGAAAAAACATTCCTCGGTGGCGTCGCCGCCGCCGGGGAAATTCAGGACAGTGGTGGGCCGCTTCGGTATTTTCCCCTAAAGACCACCCCGGAAACGGTCGATAAGAAGGCAACCGAAGACATTCCGAGGAGTACGCCATGCCCCACACAGCCTTGATTATCGACCCTTCTCCGGCAGCCCGCAAGACTTTTGCACGTCTAACGGCAACCCTGGGCCTCTTTGACGACCTGCTCTTCAGCGGCAATCGTGCGGAAACCGAAGACCAGCTGCGCCAACAGCCGGTAGAGATGATCTTCTGCGGCTGGCGTTCCGAAACGGTGGAAGCGCAATGCGACCTCCTCGACAGCCTCGGGCAGAGTGAGGCCTGGGCCGACATTCCCGTCTTCGCCTTCGCCGACGAAGAGAACCTGGCGGAAAAGATTCTGGCCCTGAACCACGGCGCCACCGATTATCAATCCTGCCGCGGGGACAAGCGCGAACTCGAAGCCCGCATCCGCCGGCAACTGCGCCAGCAGGAGCGGACCCGGAAACTGCGCGCCGAAAAAGAACTGCTCGCTCGCCTCGCCCGCACCGACGCCTTGACCGGACTGCACAACCGGGCCCAGCTCGATGCCTCCCTGGAGATCGAACTTTCCCGCAGCCGTCGCAGCCGCAGCCCGCTGTCGTTGCTGATGATCGACCTCGACCACTTCAAGCGCATCAACGACGGCCATGGGCACGCCGTCGGCGACCGGGTACTGCGCGCCGTCGCCGAAACCCTGGGGCAAATCACCCGCTGTTCCGATCTGGTCTGCCGCTACGGCGGCGAGGAATTCGCCGTGATCCTGCCGGACACCACCCCCGCCAACGCCTACGCCGTCGCCGAAAAAATCCGGCTGTCGCTCATGGCTTTGAATATGCGCGAGGGACAGGCGACCATCCCGGTCACCGCCAGCATCGGCATCAGCGGCACCCGGCCGGAAGGCCTGACCCAAGCAGCCGAACTGCTCCGCGAAGCCGACCAGGCCATGTATCTGAGCAAACAGCGAGGGCGCAACCGCACAGAAATGTTCCGCCCGCTCCGCCCGGCCAAGCCGGGAAAACCTCTGCGCCCGTACCTCGCCTATCCCCGCTCCGCCGTGGCCTTTGCCTGAACAAGGCCAACCGATAAGAAAAAAGCGCCGGCGAACAACCGGCGCTTTTCATATCTTATCCAAAAAAACAATTTCACCACCGAGGGCACAGAGAACACAGAGTGAAATCAGTGAGTTAACACATCAAGAAGAGAAGAGAAATCTAATCTGTTAGGCAAGGTTTCTCATAGGATTTTTTGGCTTCTCTGCGACCTCTGTGACTCAGTGGTCGTCAAGAACCATTCTTAGAAATCATTTTTCCGGCGGGCGCGGCTTCAGTAACGACCCGAGAAACTCCACCCGCTCGCACATCTTGCGGAACTTGAGGCCCAGACAGAACTCGGAGAGACGATTGAGCTGCTCCGGCGCCAGTTCGGTGAACTTCACCACCACCTCATGCCCCTGCCCTTCCTTCCGCCAAACCCCGACCACCCTACCGCTCGCCGCGACGGGAGCCTCCCCCGCCCCCGGCAGGCCGATTTCCACGGCCAGCATCTGCCCCAACTCCAGAGGCGCCGCCGTGGTGAAGCGCATGCCGCCGTTGCTGAGATTCACCTCCAGAGACTCCCCCGCCGTCGGCGGAGTTCCGGCGAGCGGCCAGAAACGCAGGCCGACCCGGGTGTCGACCCGGAAATGATGGCGAGTATCGCCGTGACTGCTTCCCCCCTCGATCCGCAAGCGCAGGAGATGTTCATCGAGCACCTTCTCGACCCGCGCCTGGATGGAAAAAGTCGACAGCCCCGCCTCGCAGAAGACCCGGAGAAGGGGCTCCGCGGCGAGGGGAATATCGGCAAGCTCGCCGGGGAGGAAACGAGCTTCGAGCCGGTCGGGGGGCAGGAAGCGGATCGCGCCCTCCAGCGTGCGCTCCCCCTCCGCAGTCGGCAAAGCGATCCGGGCAACGCGAAAATCCTCCAGCAATGCCAGCACATCCGGCGAAAACATGGCTTACCTCATCCGGCCATTGGAACCCATTCAACGCACCTTGACCCGCATGCGCAGCTGCTTGCGCTGCTCGGCCAGGCAGAAACGGATAATTTTGTCCTGCTCGGTCTCTTCGATCTCCACCAGCTCGAGAGAAACCTGCTGGGCGCCCTCCCCCTGATCGACCAGACGCACCACGCGCCCAACCCCCTGGGCTACCTCGCCGTCGACCTCCGGCAGCCTCAATTCCAGGCCGAGCAACTGGCCGATGCGCAAAGGCTGATCGACCTCGAAGCGCAGGCCGTTGCCGCTCAGATTGATCTGCCGGCGTCGCACTTCCTGCTGACCGGGGGTTTTGCGGTCGACCAGCCAGATTTTGAGAAAGACTTCGGCATCGATGCGGAAAAATTCCCGCTGCTGGGGGCGTTCCTCGACCTTGACCGGCTGCAGGCGCAAATATTTTTCCCCCAGGGACTCGACCACTTGGGCGTGCAAGAGAAAGACCTGCCCCGACCTGTCGCAGGAGAGCACGGCCTCGACACCGGGGGCGAGCTCCGCCAGGGTCAACTGATGGGGAAAAAGCTCCAACGCGAAGTCGGCCTCGTCGACCTTGCCGACCTTCCCTTCGAGAAAGACCGAACCCGTGGAGGTCGGAAGCACTACCTTGACCATGGGTAAGGCCCCCATGTGGGCCAAAAGCTCATCCACGCGCATCGTTCTCCCCTTTCCCGGCTGCACTGTTTCCCCTTTTGTATACGGATTTACCGGTGTCGCGCAACCCATTAGTGCAGAACGCCCCGGTCGCCGGAAAAAACATCCCCCCGGTGAGGACCGGAGGGATGGATGAAATGTTCAAGAAGCCGGAAGCGATTAAGCCATGCGTACCCGCACCCTCTCTCGCAGGGCCTTGCGCTGTTCGGCCAGACAGAAGGCGATAATGCGGTCCTGATCGCGGGGGGCGAGGGTGTCGAAGGAGAAGGCCGCATGGGGTGCGCCGTTTTCGGCGGTGAAGAGGCGCACCACCTCGGCGAGGCAACGCACCGGCGCCGACCGGTCGGGAAGTTCCAGCTCCAGCCAGGCTTTTTCCCCGATCTGCAGAGGCGGGGTGATTTCAAAACTGATGCCGCCGCCGCTGAGATTCACTGCCAGCCACTGCCGCTCGGGACTTTGCCGTTCGGCGCGTAGCGGGCGGTAGCGCACCGCGATTTCCGTATCGATGCGAAAGAAAGCGCGCTCGTCGCTGGGCTCGTAACCCAGGGTCGGCGTGGTCGCTTCTTCGGTGAAAGCAAAAGAAACTTGCGGGGATTTTTTCGGCAGGATTCTCGGCAGTGCGAACATAACAATTCTCCTTGGTCAAAGCAGAAGCCAAAGATCTCTTCTTGCTTCTCTTATCGACCAAGAAGGCGATTTTCTTAAGAAAAAAAAGCCGGAGCCTGTCGCCGCTCCGGCTTTTTTCAGTAACTTCCGCTCAACCCCCGCCCGCGACTTTCCTCGGGCAGGCGATAACCGGCCAGGGCGGTCTGGTTGCCCTTGAGTTCGGCCAACTCGGCGGCTACCAGCGCCTGATGCACCCGCGCCCGCTCCAGCAAAGCCTGGTTGCATTCGGCCGCCCGCTCCAGCAGTTCTCGATATTCCCGCCCCAAGGGGAGCAAGTGGGCCGGCAGGCCCTGACGGGTCACCTGCGCCATCAGCGCCGCATCGAGTTCCCGCACCTCGGCCTGACAGGCTTCCATCGCCTCGACCCGTTCTTCGATCCGTTCCCGCTCTCCCCGCGCCAGCGGCCCTTCGAGTGAGACGAAAACCTCCAACAACTCGCGGTACCGCTCCACGGTCCGCCGCAACAGTTCATCCACGCTGGTCATGGCGCCCCCGTCCGGTTAGAGGGCGACGGCCAGGGGGCGATATCCCGCGGGCGCCGCCTCATACTTTTTTGCGACGCTCTCGGAGACCTCGGCGGCCTGCTCGGAACGCACCTTGTCGATGGCATCGAGCCAGGTGTCGCGCAGCCCGCTCAGCATCTCCCGTACCTCGACCAGCTTGCTAGCATCGTCATGAATATTCGCCGCCAGCAGGGTACGGATCATATAATCATAAAGCGATTCCAGATTGGCCGCGATCTCACCGCCGATCTCATGATCGAGCGTCGCCGAAAGTTCCGAAAGAATGGCGATGGCCTTGCTGATGCGTTCGCCGCGATAGGCAATTTTCTTGCTCGTCATGGCCTCTTCGGCCTCGCCGACAAATCGGATTGCTCCGCTGTAGAGCATGATCAACAGTTGCTCCGGGGAAGCCGTATTGACCTGATTCTCGAAATATTGACTCATATAGGCAGCAGACATCTTTCGACCTCCTTGCGATTTTACATGTTTGCCCAGATCGCGGCTTGCTGGCTGAAATAATTCCCTTGGGAATTCATCGAGCTGACCAGTTTTTCCATGGCGGAAAACTGGGCGGTCAACTGTTCCTCGTAAGCCGTCAGGCGTTCTTCCCCGCGCGCAATCTCCTTGTCGAGACTGCGGATGGAGCTTTCAATGATCGACTGCCGGCCGGCCAGCACACCGGTGGTCGGGCTGGTGAAGCTGGTGAGCGATTCCTTGAGCAAGTCGCCGATCCCCTTGACCGCGAGATCGTCTCCGGACAGCAAACTTTTGACTCCCGCCAGGTTATCGCCGATCGCCTTACTCAACTTCGTCGTATCCACAGTCAGGGAGCCGTCCTTCTCGGTCTTGATTCCCAACTGGTAAAGCCCGGTAGCATCCGTGGTGTTATAGAGCTTCCCCCGTAAGGTCCGCATCACTGCCTGGATTCCACTGTCGTTGTCCAGGGCCTCATCCTTCGAGGCCTTCATCAGATCGTTAAAGGCGGTGACGAAATCCTCGATTTTTTTCTGGATGCCCGAATTGTCCGTGGTCACGGTAATGTTCGTGGAGGAAACGGCATTCCAGTCCGGAGCATCCGGATCGAATCCACTCGTACCCTGCTTGAGATCCAGGGTAACGCCGGGAACCGCCTCGGTCAGAGTGTTGCTGTCGCTCCGGATCGTCACCCCGTCGACCTGCACGATCGCCTGTCGAGCGGCACTCGATACGGCGGCATCTTTTACTGGAAAGGCGGCGCCGCCGGTCAGATTCGAAGCATCCAAGGTAATGTTGGCATCCTTGACCGTCTTGCCGGTCAGCACCAGCCGGTAAGGCGTGCCGCTGCCGTCGTTGATGATCGACGCGGTCACGCCGCTATCGGCACTTTTCGTATTGATGGCGTCGCGAATGCCTTCGAGGGTGTTGTTGCTTTCATCAATGGTGATATCGACATAACCACTGGGATAAGCAACCGCGTCGAGCCCATCGTGACCCAGGCGCAGAGTTCCGGTTCCGAAGGTCGTGGTACTCTTATCCACCACCCCCTGATAAACCGCCTTTTCCACCTGGGCCAACTGTCCGACTTTGACCTGATAACTGCCCGGCGTCGCCGAGCTGTAGGCTGTGGCCGAAAGATTGGTTTCGGAACTGGCGGTCGCCTTGTTGGCAAGCAGGTCGCGTCCGGTTTCAAGGCCATCGACCTTGGCCAACAGGGTGTCCAGCTTGGTGTCGAAGGTCTTCAAGGCGGTGAGCCGGGCATTGGCTTGCGTCTTGCGCTCTTCCATGCGCGTGATCGGCGTCCGCTTGACCCCAACCAGCGCCTCGATAATGGCGCTGGTATCCATTCCCGATGCAAGGCCACCCAAGGTTAATCCCATGATTTCCTCCCCGGATTAAGCATCCAACCCTAGCCTTTGTCGTCGACCAGCAGGCCGCGATAATTGCGCAGATCCTTGGCCGTCTCCAGCACTTCTTCCGCCGGAATCTGGCGCACCAGTTCCTCGGTGTTCCGGTCGTAAATCTTGACCACCAAGGCATGGATATCCTTGTCCATCTCGAAACGGACACTGTGGGTGCCGTTGTCGGTCAGAGCGGTGATTTTGTCGAGAATCTCTTCCGGCGCGACCTTTTTTTCGTTTTTGGCTTCGGCGGCCGTTGCTCCGGAGCTCCGTTCCCGTTGAACTTTCTCGGGAGCGGTCGCCTGCTGCTGTACCGTATTGCCCGCGGGTGAAAATGATCCGATTTTCATGGCGAAACTCCCTGGCCCGGCTTCCTGATCTCAGTATATGCCGGGCTGAAAAAGCCGG
>DIVU01000287.1 GCA_002423365.1 Desulfuromonadaceae bacterium UBA6124
TCCAGAGCAGAAACTGGATGATGAGCTGAAAGGCGTGGCGGGTCGTCGGGTTGAGCAGATCGCCGGTCAAATCCCCCAGGGTGCGGCCGCGATGGCGGGCGCTCATGACCATGGCGGAAAAGTCGTGAACCGCGCCGAGAAAGATCGAGCCGAAAATGACCCAGAGGGTGGCGGGGAGCCAGCCCCAGATGATGCCGATGGCCGGGCCGACGATGGGGCCGAGCCCGGCGATGGTGGTGAAGTGGTGGCCGAGGACGATGTGCCGCTTCGAGGGAATGAAGTCGACATCGTCGCGGAAGCGGTGGGCGGGCATGCGGTTGCGGTTCGACAACTCGAAAATGCGCCGGCCGAGAAAGCGGCCGTAGAGGCGGTAGGCGAGCAGGTAACCGGCGGCGGCGAGGAGCATGTAGACCAGGGTATTCACGGCGAAGCCTCCCGACAGGAGTGAGGAGTGATGAAGATTAGTTACTCCTCAAACGAGCTCCTGTCAATAACCACGAACGCCCCGGATTCTACAGTCGCGCCACCTTCTCCAGCATCCCCCTTTCCGGCCAAAGCCAGGCGCCGCGTGCCGTTACCGGGCGCCGGTTGAGCATCCGCGCCACCGTTACCGGATCGATCTCCAGCGGGTTGTCGACATCCTCCAGATGGATGCTCAGGTCCGTGGCGGCGACATTCATCGAGCCGAGCACCGAGCGGTCGGTGGCGCGGTCGAAACGGGGCGGACCAAGGGCCAGCCCGGCGCGCATGACCCGACTCTCCGGCACATCCAGCGCGGCCAGGCTGAGCAGGAAAAGATCACGATGCAGGCGTCCCAGCTCTTTGAAATGACTCTTGTTTACCCCCGGCAGAAAGAGCATGTAGCGGGTTTCGTCGTGACAGAAGAGCAGGCACTGGCGGCGTTTGAGCTGGAAGAGGTGGGCGTGCCAACTGCCCAGCACGGCGGTCTCTTCCAGCGCATCGGCAACGGTTTCGGGCAGCCGTTCGGCGAGTTTTTTCGTGCAATGCAGCAGCATTTCCAGCCTCAATCCTTGTAGCCGACGAGGATGCCCGCGCCGTTCGGCAACTCCACCGGCAGACGCTCGATCCGCGCCAGCCCGGCCTCTTCCATCAGCTGCCGGAGTTCCGGCTCGCTGTAGGCCTGGCCGTCGCGGGTGACCAAGAGCATGTTCAACGAGAAAAGGGCCGGAAAGAGGGGCGCGGCGCGGTTGCCGTCGAGGACGAATTCCTGCACCAGCAGCATTCCCCCCGGTTCCAGGGAGGCCGCCGCCTTCGCCAGCAGCCGGACGCAATCGGCCGGCCCCTCACCGTGCAGCACGTGCGAGAGCCAGGCCACATCAAAAGTGCCCGGGATGGCGTCGTGCTCGAAATCCCCCGCCGCGAAGCGGATGCGTTCGCTCATGCCGAAGCGTGCCAGGGTCTGTTCGGCGAAGGGGCGGGTGGTGGCGAGATCGAAAATCGCCCCCTGCAAGTCGGGATTCTTTTGGCAGAAATGAATGGCGTAGGTCCCCGGTCCGCCGCCCAGATCGAGCAGCCGTTTGCGGCCGGAAAGATCGACCTGCTCGGCGACGCGCGGGGCGACGAACATGGCCAGGTTGAACATGCCGAGGAGGAAGCTCTCCCGCTCCTGCTCCTCGGCCTCATGGGAGACGCTGCGCCGCACCGGCGCTCCGCTTTGCACCGCCTCGTCGAGCCGTGCCCAGCTCGCGACCAGGTGATGATGGTGCATGATCATGTGCCCGAGATAGCTCGGCGCGGCCCGGTCGAGAAATTCGCGGGCGAAATCGGTCGCGGCGTAGCGCTCGCCTTCCTTGGTCAACAGTTCCAGCGCCGTCAGGGCGTCGAGCAGCATCGCCAGACCGCGCGCCGAAAACCCGCACCGGGCGGCAAGTTCGGCGGCGGAAAGGGACTCGATGGCAAGGGGCGAAAAGACATCGAGCTTCACCCCGGCGTGCAGGGTGCAGGTATTCCAGTAGCTGCCTGAAAGTTTCAACAGTTCGGCAGGGTTCCAGGGTCCGGTGGGCATAACACCTCCACGGGAAGATTTCATTGACAATCCTTCGGCGTTTGCGTTAAAACCAAGCCTTCGGAAATAGCGCCGCTATAGCTCAGTTGGTAGAGCAACTGATTCGTAATCAGTAGGTCGTCCGTTCAAGTCGGATTAGCGGCTCCATTAAAATCAAGGGGTTACGGGATTCTTCCCGTAGCCCCTTGGTCGTTTTCAGACTTTGGGTGCCAAGATGTGGGCAAAAGGGCTCAAACTGCGGAACGCTGAGCCGGCTTTAGTTCTTTTCCGTTGATGAACCCGTAGGTCAGCGGTCGGAGGTTCGGCGTTCCGCGCCCTGGTAGCCGTTGTCCCCCCGGCGGATGCGCACCGGGTCGATGCCCAGGGCAACCCAGCCGCTGGAACGTTTGAAAGAGCGGATCTCTTCCTGGGCGATGAGGCGGTCGAGGATGAAAGGTTTGACCAGATCGTGCCTGCCGTCGGGGTAGATCACGGGAATGAGCATGGGCCCTCCTGTCTGATTGAAGGTGTCAGCCAAATGGATGGTTTATGGGAGCGGGTCCGGGTCGGCGTTCAATCCAGTTGTTTCACGGAAGAAACCCGCGTTCCGTTGATAATAATGACATAATCCTTGCCGTAGTCGAGTTTTTCGTAAAACCATTCGTCGGTGCGGGTCTCCACCTTGACGTTGTTGGATTTGGCTGTGGTGCTGCCGATGGGGGCGACGTGATTGGGGGTGCCGCAGTATTTCAGCACCTCGTATTTCGAGACGCCGGGTTCGATGATCTGTCCCCGGCAGCGCACCGAATCGGCCAGGGCCGGAGAGGAGAGGGCGAGCAGGGCGATAGTGAAGAGAATGTTTTTCATCGGAATCTCCTATAAAAACAGCCGATAGTCGGCGTTCAGTACCGCCGCCAGTTTGCGGGCGTTGTCCTTGCCGATGCCGCGCTTACCGTTTTCCATTTCGCTGATGTGCCGCTGCGGGATGCCGGTGCGTTCGGCCAGTTGGGCCTGGGTCAGATCCTCGCGGTAGCGCAGGCCTTTGAGGTGGACGGAGGCGCGGTCCCGGTCGGGGAAGTTTTTGGCGAAAAACGTGTCGGCGCTCACCGGCGAAGCGGTTTCGGCCTCCGGTTCGATTTCGGCCACAAGCTTCCGGATTTTTTCGACGTTGGCCGGATCGACCAGAAAGCACAGCGGGACACGCTGCGTCTTAGTAGGGCGCTTTTTCGTGGGTTCCATTTCATATCAATATACCTTCCATTGGTATAATCGCAAGGCCTTTATCCTGCCCCCTCCCTCAACTCACATAGCGGCCCTCTTCCATTTCGCGCGCCTGGCCGATGGAGGCGAGGGCGGCGAGGATTTCGCGGACTTTGGGTTCTCGGGCGTTTTTGAATTGCTCCTTGAGTTCCTTGGCGCTGATGGTGGCGGATTGGCGAGCGAGGCATGGAACCCTTCGGGAATATGGCAAGAAAGGTCAAAATGTACCCGTTTCACGGTGAAAGGGGAAGGGTTTTGCGGGGGAAGATGCAGTGAACGGCTGTTTACCACATTGTGTGTGAAAAACTTTTTTCTTTATAAGAGGGGGATATTGCAAGTTAGCAATGTCTTTTTTTCAGCGTTTCGTTTTAATATTGAGGTCCACTACTGTCCGGTTAATAATTGA
>DIVU01000303.1 GCA_002423365.1 Desulfuromonadaceae bacterium UBA6124
TCGACGGCGCGGATGATGGCCGAGGCGATGTTGGCGTAGGTGGCGTAGTTGCTGGTGTCGAGAACGACCAGGGGCATCAGCGGATTGTCCCAGGCGACGCCGGCCACGCCTAGGGCGTTGTTGCCGATGGCGCCGGCGGAACCGGCGACGGCGGTGCCGTGGCCGAAGAGATCGTCGGTGACGGTGGTGCCGTTAAGGAAGTTGTAGCCGGGGAGGAGCTTGGCGGCCAGGTCGGGATGATCGGCGTCGATACCCGAATCGATGATGGCGATGGGCACGCCGCCTGCGCCGGTGGAGAGATCCCAGCCCTGGGGCGCGGCGATTTTCGGCAGGTGCCACTGGCTTGGGTAGGTGGTGTCGCTCGGGGTCAGCAGCCCCTGGGCGATGAAGTTATCCTCGACAAAAGCGATTTGGGGATTTCGGGCGAGGGCGGCCTTGACCTTGTCGCGGTTGGCTTCGTTGATGTGGATGCGCTTGACCTTGATGCCCGGGATTTCCTGCGCCGCCGTAGCGCCCAGACGTTTGAATTCCGAGTCGAGGGCATTGCGGGCGGCCCCCGTGCGTACTTGCACCAACAATTCGCCCGCCACCCGTTTGGAGGTCGGTTGGGCGGCGAGAGCATCGATGGCGAAAACGAGGATCAGGATGAGAAGAATGGCGCCGATCAAGGGGAGGGAGCCGAGGGCAGAAAGCCGCGGGCGACTCAGGGTCGAGGTAGTCATGGAAGGCCTCCGTACTATTAAAGGGTGATGCTTTCGAAGTGAGGAGGCGGGAGTGGGAGATCCGCCCCGTTTTGGCAACCCGGCTGTCCGGAACCTTTCCGGACCCGTGGTTTTGCGTCCCCCGGTTGCCCGGGGTTTGCCCTTTCGAAAACAGGTCGTTTTGCCATTCTTATATGGCAAGCGCCGTGCCGAAATCGGAAAAGTGCCATTAAATACATCAAAGTGGCTGAAATTACAAGGGTCAATATGTCTAAGATGGAGGAGAACGACGGCTCGGAGCGCTTCTCGAAAATCTCGGAGCGGTGAAAAAACCCGGAAACCCTGCCCAAAAATGTCCGGGTGCGCGCAAAGGCCAGGAAGGGTATGGAGATTTCTCCGATCTTTTCTGTTTATGAGAAATAACCCATTCGCAAAGCTGCGAAATCTCGCTGCTGGACCCCTTGCAGGATTGCAAAACTCTGTTTTGAAAATCTCTAAGTGGTCTTTCTCGCTGATGAAAATGACCCAATGCCGGCATATATCCAGGCCCTGTGTTGTTTTATCCCGGTGGGGAACCGGGGTCTGATCCCGTTCGCTTTTGCATTCCTGCGAAATCAAACGGTGGATAAGATGCCTTTTTAATCTGTCTTATGACTGTGTAAATATATGATTTTAAACAATAAAAAAATAATATTTAAAAATTTAAAACATTGGTATGGGCGTTGCTCTTATGGATAAGCACAGACGGTCGCCGCACTTGGACCCCAGACCAGCGAGGCCACAGACATGGCGGGAAACAAACTTTGCCCCTACTTCAGAAAAAACGAAGATGATTGCGATGTAGGGTGCGGATACATCTCCCCCCATGACGTCAAGATGATGGTCGATTTCTGTAACACCCGATACACCGCATGCGCTCGTTATCAGCAGTTGGCGGCACGAATGGCACCGGAGATGGAAAATAAGGGCATCAGAATCCACACGGGAAGGTCCGGGAAGGAAACCCGGGGAGCGGGGGAAATCAGCATGGAAAAACCCTTGAACACACGGCCGGAAGTGCCGCCCTTCAAGGTGAAATGGCCGCTCCCTTACCATATGCGTTACCAGGCTCTCTATCACAGCGAAACACCCATTCAAACCAAGGAGGTAAATGTCATGACTAGCCAACAAGTGAAAAACAGGGGTTGGACCGTAGCGCTGGCCGGACTCGGAATCAACCTGGCCCTGGGTATCCTCTATGCCTACAGCATGCTGAGAGGCGAGATCGGCAAACTGTTCGAAGGCGCCGGCGACCCCTATGCCTATGCCTGTCTGGTCTTTGCCGTGGCCATGATCCTCGGCGGCAAGATGCAGGACAAGGTCGGTCCCCGACTCACCGCTATCCTCGGTGGTCTGCTGGTCGGCGCGGGCTTCATCGTTTGCTCCCAGACCTCCAGCTACTGGGGCTGGGTTCTCGGTTTCGGCGGTCTCGCCGGCGCGGGCTTCGGCTTCGGTTACTCGGCGGCCACGCCTCCGGCCCTCAAGTGGTTTTCCCCGGCTAAAACCGGCCTGATCGCGGGGATCGTCGTCTCCGGCTTCGGCGTGGCTCCGGTCTACCTGGCGCCTACTTGCCAGTACCTGCTTGGCGCCTACGGCCTGCATCAGACCATGCTTATCCTCGGTATCGCCTTTATCGCCATCGTCTGCGGCATGGCCATGCTGGTTGCCAATCCTCCGGCCGGTTATGTCCCCGCCGGTGCCCCGGCCGCTGGTAGCGCCGCCGCTAAAAAGAGTGCCGCCGACGACAAATCTCCCATGGAAATCCTTAAGGAAGGCCGTTTCTACACCTGCTGGTTGACCTACTTCATCGGCGCCGGCGCCGGTCTGATGGTCATCGGCAGCATCGCCGGCCTGGCCAAGAAGAGCATGGGCGAGTACGCTTTCATCGCCGTCGCCGTCATGGCAATCGGTAACGCCGCCGGCCGCATCGGCGCCGGGGTTCTTTCCGACAAGATCGGCCGTGCCGCCACCCTGACCATCATGATGGCCTTCCAGGCGGTTCTGATGTTCGTTGCGATCCCGATCGTCACCAGCGACGCTTCCAGCGGTCTCATCGTCACCCTGCTGGCCACCTTCATCGGCTTCAACTACGGCACCAACCTGTCCCTCTTCCCGTCCTTCGCCAAGGACTACTGGGGCACCAAGAACTACGGTATGAACTACGGTTTCCTCTTCACCGCCTGGGGCGTCGGCGCTTTCTTCCTGGTCAAGCTCTCGGGCATCCTGAATGCTAAATTCGGCGGCGTCACCGTATCCTTCGTCACCGCCGGCGTCATGCTTCTGGTCGGGGTGGTCCTGGCCTTCAGCTTGAAAAAGAAGGCCAAGTAGCGGGGAAAAAGGGACGGCAATCAGGGATTTTTCAGCACCTGCGTCTTAGAAAACGGCCGTGACCCGGGAGTTTATATGGTGACAAATGTGAGGGCGTAGTGGAGACGCCATAAGGGGTGGGAGAGAAACCACGCCCTTGCTTAACCGGTTCTTTGCAGTGGCGGGGTTAGTCCCCGCCATGTCCTTAACTGATCGCAACTCACGGGCATCTATAGTAATTTTTGCCGACTTCCGGTATGTTTTAAAGGCCTGCATGATTATGGTGCAAGTTGGCGGCCTTTGGCCGCAGATTAAAACCAGGGAAGAAGAGTTTAAGGATGAAAAAGCATCACCCCAATTTGTATCAAA
>DIVU01000078.1 GCA_002423365.1 Desulfuromonadaceae bacterium UBA6124
CGCCCGGCCCAGAGGGCGGGGATGGCGTTCAGCACCGGCGAATGGGCGTGGATGATGGCGGGCTGCTCGATCTTGGCGACTTCGAGAATCCGCCGGGAGAGCACGTGCATCAGCCAGGCTTCACCGGCGAAGGGAACCGGAAACTGGCGAACGGCGCCGCTGCGGTAGTAGGTGAAACCGTTGATCTCCTCCCGCCGGGGAGCCTGGCCCTTGAGATCGGCCTCGTGTTTGGGCGAGGTGACGATCACCGGCTCGAACCCCATGCCCCGCTGGGCGCGGAACAGGCTCTGGCTGCGGAAGGTATAGCCGCTGTGCAGCGGCAGGCTGTGGTCGAGAACATGCAGAATTTTCATCGTCATATCCACCCCGTAGGTGCCATCAACAATTTTTCCAATTTTTCCATGTTCGTCGCCCAATCGTAGTGTTGCGTCACAAAGCACCGGGCGTTCCCGCCAAGGCGTTCCCGTTCTCCTCGATCATGGAGCAGGGCGACGACGGCGGCGGCGAAATCCCTGGGGGAGTCGGCGAGGCGCAGATGCGTACCATCCTCGGCCTGAATCCCGGCGTTGGCTTTGGCCGTGGCGACCGCCGACTTGCCCATGGCCAGGGCTTCGAGCACCTTGTTCTGTACCCCCCGGGCCAGCCGCAGGGGAATCACGCAGACGTCGGCGTCCCGATAGTAGGGCCGCACGTCGTCGACAAAGCCGGTGACGGCGACTCCATCCAGTTTCGCCAGGGCGAGGACCGCCGGGGTCGGCTTGCCGCCGACGATGGTGAAACGCAGTTCGGGAAATTGGCCTTTCAACACCGGCCAGATTTCGCGACAAAACCAGAGGACGCCGTCGACATTGGCGTGATAGTCCATGGCGCCGGTGAAGACGAGGTTCGGCGTATCGACCGGCAGTATCCGCGCGTCCTCCCGCTCGGGGGAAAAATAGTCGTAATCAACCCCGTTGGGGATGACCGCGACCTCCCGGGCCTCGGGGCAAATCCTGCGGAAGAGCAGGGCTTCAGCCTCGGAGATCAGCAGCGAATGGTCGAATGCCAGGTAAATCCGCCGCTCGTAATCAGCCAGCCGCCGGTTTTCCAGGCGGTAGAGCCAGGCCATGGGGGCGCGGGATTCGGCGGCGTACTGCAGCCACTTGTCCGAATCGACGTCGCAGAAATCCATGACCCGCCTGGGACTTTTGTTCTGAGGGGCGGCGCGGAAGAGGTATTCGGCCATAGTCGAGGAGAAACAGAGGACGGCGTCGTAATCCCCTTCTTGCAGCAGGCGGTCGCAGCACTGTTGCATGTCGCGCTGATGAAAATAGCCCGCCGAAAGGCTGTTGCCTTTGGCCAGGGAGAGCAGCCCGCGCGCCTTGGCCCGGGTCGGATCGAGGGGGAAGACCTCGACCCGACGGCAGATCTTCTCCAACTCGGCGCGATACTTCAGATCCCCGGGGTCGTCGGCCAGACAGAGAAGATCGAGCTCATGCCGCGCCGCGAGATAACGCACCTCGTTGAAGGAGCGGATCTTGTCCCCCTTGTTGGGGGGATAGGGAATACGGTGGCAGAGATAGAGAATCTTCACAGGCGAAACCTTTTTTATGTCCACGGAAGGCACGGACAAAAGCTTGAAAACCTTTTTTGACGGGATAAGGGCGGATCAATGCGGATGTTAAAACCACAAGCCCAAAGATTTATCCGGTTCTATCCGCAGTTATCCGCCTTTATCCTGTCCAAAACCCAGCCGTTAATCTTTTGTTTTTCTTTCCGTGCCTTCCGTGTTTTCCGTGGACAAAAACCTTTAAAATCTTGTTTCTGGGTTGTCTCCACTTATCTTCCGGAACAGCCAAAACCCCAAGGCCCCCAGCACCGCACCGCACCCGTTGAGCAGCACATCGAGGAACGATGCGTAACGACCGGGAACGAAATACTGGTGCAGTTCATCGAGGGTCCCGTAGCCGAGGGTGAGGATGAAACTCAAGGCGACATAGGTCGGGCCGCTTTTTCCCTTCAGCGCGAAGCCTCGCAGCCAGAGGTACTGCACCAGACCGAAAATGGGAATGTGCAGCAGGTTCTGCCAAGTCGGGTCCAGTTCGGTGAGCACCCGAAACATGCCCTCCTCCACCCGGCCGGGAACGGAGGAGAGGACAAAGATCAACCCCATCAACAGCAGGGGGGGCGCGAAGGCCCGCGCCGCGCTCGATTTCATGCCAGATATTTGGCCAACGGCGGCCCGACGAGTTTGCTCAGAGCCAGCGGCATTTTGCGCCACAGCTCGATCTTTCGTTGATATTTAGGGTTGGTCGGGCTGAGGTTCGGCATCTCGGCGGCGTTGATCAACCGGTACTGATAAGCCAGGGGGGTCGGCTCGAAGCCCCAGTGTTTCTTGAAGCTGAAGGAGCCGGTGTCGATTTTGCTGCGCCCGTAGTCGAACACTTTACAGCCCCGCTCGCAGGCCCGCTTCATCAGCTCCCAGTATTTGAAGTCGTTGGGGCAGAGTCGGCGGTATTCCCAGAGGGAACCGGCGTAGTAAGGCATGACCCGGTCCTTGAAATAGAAGGTCAGCACGCAGGCCACCGGGACACCCGTTCGTTCGCGCACCACCATGACTTCAACGTCGTCGCCGAAGACCTCGAGAAACGCCCGGAAAAACCCTTTGGCGAAGATCGGGGTGCCCAGCTGATGGTAGCTTTGGGCCATGACCTCGTAGAAAGCGTCGAACTGATCGTGGCCGAAGGCGGCGGTCAGCCCTTCGTCGATCCCTTTGCGCACGGCGGCGCGGGATTTGCGGGGAATGGCGGCGAGATTGGCTTCGACCTCGGGCAGGATCGCCTTGCTGAAGTTGACGTAGAGATCCTTGGTCGGCAGGCCGTCCAGGGGCTGCCTGTTTTTCAACTCGACATAGGCGCAATCCCGGTCTCGGCCGATTTGCGCCGCCTTTTCCAGAAGCCGAACGGCCGTTTCCGGGGTGTCGGCCAGCGGCCCGCCCAATTCGGCAAAGGGAGCGGATACGAGATAATGCCCGAAAAGACGACTTTTAATCTCCCCCAGGGACAACAGACCGACCACGCCCCCCCTCTCTTCGGCAATCAGGGCATGACTGGGATGGCCGAAAGCCCGTTCGATCGCCTGTCGCCATTTATCGAGATGAAAGAGGCTGCCGTCGGGGTGATTCAGGACATAAGCGTCCCAGCTGTGGCGGTCGGCGTCCGTGGCGAGCCGAATGTTCATCAATACAACCTCGTAAATCCTTTAAAAAATTCTATTTTTGACGGGATAAGGGCGGATAAAGTCGGATGTTAAAAACACAAACCAAAAGATTTATCCTGCCTTTATCTGCAGTTATCCGCCTTTATCCTGTCTAAAAACCAGATTTTAAAGATTCAGTCCCGCACGAATCGTCCCGAACTGGAAATCCCCGAGCAAGCGCCTGAACCGCTCTTCGGTCTTGTTCAGGTTGAGATAGTGGCGGAAGTTGCTCTTCCAGCCGGCCCCTTGAAAACGCGGCTGGGCGGGGTCGAACTCCCAGGGATGCAGGTAGAAGACGAAGGGGTTCCCCTCAACCTCGTTGATTCGGCGTAAACCCCAGCGCGTGGCGGCGTAGGGGAGGAGGCGGAAGTAGCCGCCACCGGCGATGGGGAGATTTTTCCCGCCTAGGTGCAAGGTGCTGATCGGCAACTCCAGGATCGCGGCTTCCCCCGCCACCG
>DIVU01000016.1 GCA_002423365.1 Desulfuromonadaceae bacterium UBA6124
AGCATCTGCTCGGCCTGCTTGCCTTCCAACGCCACCATCGTCTGCGGGATCATGGTGATTTCGGCGTTGTCCCACTGCAAGCCGGCGGCGGCCAGGGCCTCGCGTACCTCGATGAAGTTGACGGGATCGGTGATGACCTCGTAGGCATCTCCCTCATCCTTAACGTCCTCGGCCCCCGCTTCCAGTGCCGCTTCAAAGATGGTATCGAAATCCTTATCGGTGGTGAAAGAAATCAGCCCCTTGCGGTCGAAGAGGAAGGAGACCGAGCCGTTGACGCCGAGATTGCCGTTGTGCTTGGTGAAGATGTGCCGCACATCGGCGACCGTGCGGGTGCGGTTGTCGGTCATGAACTCGACGATGACCGCCACGCCGCCGGGACCGTAGCCCTCGAAGGTGCCTTCTTCATAGTTGACGCCGTCGAGATCGCCGACCCCTTTTTTAACGGCGCGTTCGATGCTGTCCTTGGGCATGTTTTCGCCCTTGGCCTTGTCGATAGCCGTGCGCAGGCGCGGATTGCCTTCCGGGTCGCCGCCGCCGATTTTCGCCGCGACGGTGATTTCCTTGATCAGTTTGGTGAAGACTTTACCCCGCTTGGCGTCCTGAGCGCCTTTGCGGTGCTTGATATTGGCCCATTTGCTATGTCCTGCCATGGTCGTACCCTGCTCCTTGCTGATTCGATTCGTTACGGATCAAGGCCCCGCGGGGCCGGTTTCTCGATTTGATGGTGAAATGGATGCAAAAAGCCGGCGGGGTCGCCGGCTTTCGCGAAAATGTCCGAAACCTTAAGGTCGGTCAGTTCTCCCGGGGGTTGGACTGGAACTGGCGCAACTCCAGGTTGTTGGTCAGGCCCTTGATCCCTTCGACCCCCGCGACCACGTCGAGGACCGTCTTGAGGTCCTCGCGGCTGTGCAGGTAGCCGTCCAGGGTGACCTGGCCATCGCTGACCCTGACATGGAAATGGTACTGGTGCAGACCGCAGATCGTCCCCTTGGCGAAGAGGGTGGTTTCGATTTTCTTGCGGATGATCAGATCCTGGAGGATTTTCTTGCAGTGATCCTTCCGCTCGTTCAGGTTGCGGTCCTTGATGGCGTCGCAGATGAGCTTGACGGCGGTCTCCTCGGAGAGGCTCAGGGTGTTGATGATGAGATCGTAGGCGAGGGGATCGTTCCAGTCGCGGTCGAAATAGTATTTGATGAAGCCGGCGCGCTGCTGATCGGACTTGCGCACCAGAACCCGGGCCAGGTCGGGATCGAGCCATTCCCGTTCGGCCCAGCGCTCGACCCGGTCTTCGAAGGGAGCGATGATGCGCACCCGCAGGACGCTGTCGATATCCTTGAGTAGATCCTGGCCGCCGCGCCCGTAGATGATGACATTCCCCTTGAGGGCGTATTCGAGGATGATCAGTTGAATGCGGTGGAAATTGGCCTCGGTCTTCGTATCGACCGTCTGCACGAAAGCCGGCGGCTTCTCGTCGGCATTTTCCAGCGCCTCGGGGGAAAGCCCGTAGTCGGCGGCAACCTTGCGGATGGCGTCGCCGTCGATCAGGGTGTAACCGAGTTTATCCGCGGCCTTGTGGGCAATGGGGATGCCCGAACTGCCCATTTCGCGAGAGATTGTGATGATCGCCATTGCTGCTCCTTGCTCTGCCGGGGTGTCCGCAAAATCGGCTTGCCATCATAGCAATTTGAAAAAGGGATGAAAAGCCATAAGTTGCCGTCGGAGGTTTTTCCCGTCGACAATTCCGAGCCGGTGGATTAAAGACCCGGTTTGTGCTCGAAATGATGCCGCGCCTCGATGAAACGGACGGTGCGGCTTTTCGAACGCATGACGATGGAGTGGGTGGAGGCGCCGCCGGGGAAATAACGCACCCCCTTGAGCAGGTCGCCGCTGGTGATGCCGGTGGCGGCGAAGAAGACATCCCCCTTGGCCATGTCGTCGATGCCGTAGACCCGGTCGAAGTCGTTGATCCCCATCCCTTGGGCGCGGTTGCGCTCTTCCTTGCTCATGAAGACCAGACGCCCCTGCATGTCGCCGCCCAGGCACTTGAGGGCCGCCGCTGCCAGCACCCCTTCCGGGGCGCCGCCGATGCCCATGAGCAGGTCGACGCCGCTCTCCTCCACCGCCGCCGCGATGGCGGGGGCGACGTCGCCGTCGCTGATGAGGTGGATGCGGGCGCCGGCCTTGCGGATTTCGGTGACCATGCGCTCGTGGCGGGGTCGGTCGAGGATGACCACGGTCAGTTCCTCGACGCGGCGGCCCTTGGCCTCGGCGACTCGGCGCAGATTGACCGCCGGGGTTTCGTTGATGTCGATGGCGCCTTTCGCCAGGGGGCCGACGACGAGTTTTTCCATATACATATCCGGAGCATGGAGAAAACCGCCGCGCGGGGCGAGGGCGATGGTGGCGATGGAGCCGTTCATCCCCTTGGCGCAGATGCTCGTCCCTTCCAGGGGGTCGACGGCGATGTCCACCTCTGGCCCGGCGCCGGTGCCGAGCTGCTCACCGATGTAGAGCATCGGCGCTTCGTCCATCTCTCCTTCGCCGATGACCACCGTGCCGTTGATCTCCATCGAGCCGAGGACGCGGCGCATGGCCTCGGTGGCGGCGTCGTCCGCCGCGACCTTGTCCCCCTTGCCGACCCAGCGGCTGCTGGCCAGGGCCGCCGCTTCGGTGACGCGTACCAGTTCCAATGCCAGATTGCGATCCATGTAAACCCTCCCTGAGGTCCTTGCGGTATTATTAATCGAGCGGTATCATGGCACGATTGCTCAAGAAAAACAAGATTCGCCAGGTTCGCGCCAGGGGCGCGGGGAGACACGATGGAATTTTTCATTTGGGCCCACCGGGGGGCTTCCGCCGATGCGCCGGAGAACACCCTGGTCGCTTTTGCCGCCGCCGAAGCCGCCGGGGCCGACGGTATCGAGCTGGATGTGCATCTGAGCCGCGACGGCGTGCCGGTGGTCATTCACGACGAGCGCGTCGAGCGCACCACCGACGGTCACGGCGCCGTGGCCGAGCTGGGCCTGGCGGATCTGCGCCGCCTCGATGCCGGAAGCTGGTTCGCCCCGCGCTTCGCCGGCGAGCCGATTCCGGTGCTGGACGAGGTGCTCGACTGGGTCGACGACCGCCTGCGCCTCAATATCGAAATCAAGGACGCCTCGGCCGGCCGGGCGCTGCTTGATCTGCTCCCCCGCTATCCCCGGGCGCGGGTGCTGGTTTCTTCCTTCAATCATCGTCTGCTCGAAAGTCTGCGGCGGGCCGAGCCCTGCTTGTCCCTTGGTTTTCTCTTCGAGGAGGAGGGCTGGCATCGGGTACTGCGACGGGCGCTGGCCAGCGGCGCCGAAAGTCTCCACCCCCGGGCTGATCGCGTCAGTCGACCGCTTCTTGCCGCCTGTAAGCGCGAAGGGTTGGCGGTCTATCCCTGGACCGTGGACGATCCCGGCCGCATCCGCGCCCTGCGCCGCCTCGGGATCGACGGGCTCTTCACCAACGATCCGCTCGTCGTCCGGCGGCAAAATTGACAGCGCCGGTCGCGCCTGCTAGGCTGGACCGGCGCGTAACCTGCTTATATGGGAAGGACTTTTCGGATGCTGGGTGATATGAGTCAGGTGCGTTCCCTCGTCTTCGATCTCGACGGCACCCTCTACAAGGACGACGGTCTCGCCGCCGAGATTCAGACCATGGCCGCGCGGCTGGTGGCTGATTCCCGGGGGGTGGGGCTGAAGGAAGGCCGCGCCCTGCTGCGCAAGTCCAAGCGGCGGTTGGCCGAAATACTCGAAGAGGAACCGACGCTGACCCGCACCTGCCAGACCCTGGGCATCGAGGCCGTCGACTTCCATCGCGCCATGCAGACCCAGGTGCGACCCGAAAACTTCCTGAGTACCGACCCCATTCTGCAAGCCCTGCTCGAATCCCTGGCCGAAGGCTGGGATCTCTATCTCTACACCAACAACAACCTCGCCCTCTCCGAAAAAATCCTCGCCCTGCTCGGTGTCGAAAGCTACTTCAAGCGCCTCTACACCATCGAATTCAACTGGACCCCCAAGCCCGACGTCGACACCCTGCGCCGCATTCTCGAAGACATCGGCGGCGAGCCGGAGAGCTTCCTCTTCGTCGGCGACCGCGAATCCGTCGACCTCAAAGCCCCGAGAATGCTCGGCATTCCCACCCTCCTCGTCACCGAAACCGCCGACCTGCTGCGCATTCATCAGTGGTTGGGGATGATTCCGTAAGGAAATTGCATACGACGGATTTCTCAGCTCAGGGAGTGAAAAGGCTAAATATGAATCTGCCAAGCTTTGTCTCAAAAGGACTGCTCTTGCTGCTCCTGCTCGCTTTCCCCATTTGGAGCCTTGCGCAACAATCGGAGGAACAAGCTGCGGCGGCTTCCGCAGATCTTTTTCTCCAGTTGATCGATTCCGGACAATATCATGAGAGTTGGCGGCAAACGGCCGCCATCTTTAAATCGCAAGTCGCCCAACAACAATGGACCGTGCAGCTTCAAAGCCTCCGGCCTCTTTTGGGGGTCGCCGAGAGAAGAACGATCAGGTCGGTACAACGGGCGACCTCGCTCCCTGGCGCGCCCGACGGTGATTATGTCGTTCTTCAATTCGACACGCTTTTTGAGAAGAAAAAAGGCGCGATTGAAACCATTACCCTGAGCCATAACGGTAAAGAGTGGTTGGTGGCAGGCTATTTTATTCGGTAGGGAGGCAGGTATAAGGGCAAGGTAAGTTGTTACGTTGAAGGGGCCGGGAGCCCCTATGAGCCGTTGAAAAATCGTGCAACCGTGTTGCAGCACCCGGAGGCTTTTATGACTCGTCTGAAAAAATGGTTTGTCCTGGTCGCTACGATGCTGACGGGCTGCGTCGGTATGCCGGATGGAGTCACGCCGGTCGAGCCCTTTGGCCTAGGGCGCTATCTCGGGCGCTGGTATGAAATCGCTCGGCTGGATCATTCCTTCGAGCGGGGCTTGAGCAAGGTGAGCGCGGAATACACTTTGCGCGAGGACGGCTCGGTTCGAGTTGTAAACCGCGGCTACTCCGAGGCCGAGGGGAAGTGGAAGGAAGCGGAAGGCAAGGCGCGTTTTGTGCGTAATCCAACAGAGGGTTATCTGAAGGTTTCCTTTTTCGGTCCCTTCTACG
>DIVU01000369.1:0-2047 GCA_002423365.1 Desulfuromonadaceae bacterium UBA6124
CATGAAAGTAGAGCTTGTCACCAATCTGAAGCGTCACGCGACGAGAATCCTTGCCGATCTGCATGAGAGCAAGGAAGCTGTGCTGATTACCGAACATGGTCAGCCGTCAGCCTACCTGGTCGATGTTCAGGATTACGAATTCATGCAGCGCAGGCTCGCGCTGCTGGAAGGGTTGTCCAAGGGAGAAAGGGCAGTTCTGGAGGGCAGGACGACCTCCCATGAGAAGGCCAAAGAGCGGATGCAGAAGTGGCTGAAATAGTATGGACGGATCCCGCTCTGGATCAATTGGAAGAAATCGCGGATTACATCGCTTTGGATAAGCCGGAAGCTGCCGCAGGGCTTGTTAAAAAAATATTTTCAACCGTGGATCGGCTTGGGCAGTTTCCGGATTCGGGCCATGTTCCACCCGAGATTCCCAACTCGATTTATCGTGAAGTCTTTGTCGGGCCATGCCGAATATTTTACCGTCAAGAAAACGGTGTGGTTTTAATTGTTCACGTCATGAGAGAAGAAATGCAGTTACGCAAATTTCTTCTGGACGCGGAGATGAACAGCTAACCATTAATTGCACGCGCAATATCTAGTATCTGGGGTCAGTTCCGACTGCCGCTATCCCTTCTTTTATATCTGCCTGAAATTCCTCCAACTCGTCGCTAAAGATCCCCTTCATGACGCCGGCGGCCGGTTGCGCACCGCTTCGTTCCCCTCCCGTACCCACAGATAGACGCTGCTGCCGTGGATGGCTTCGAAGCCGGTGGGCGGCGGCAGGTCCGGTTGCAGCGCCTGGATCTGGATGAAGTCCCTGGCTTTCGCCTGTTTGGCCGTTTCCAGTTCCCAGCCGACCCAGGGGGAGGCGGCGCTGTGCCGGGACCAGAAGAGCATGAAGAGTTCCTGCTGGTGGATCGCCTCGGCCAACCCCGGTTTCCATTCCTCCCCCTGGTGCAGGTCGATGCAGTCGAGGAAGAATTCGAGCCCGGCATGTCTGGTCAGGGCGTCGACCCGGTCAAGGACCCGGGAGCGGTCGCGAGAGGAATAGGAGGCGAAGGCGGTACGTGCCGGCACCACCGCCGGAGTTCGACGAATCTCGGCTTTGGCCGTGGCGCTTATTTCCAGATCGAGACGCAGCCGGGCCACCACCGTCTCTTCGATGAGCACGTCGAATTTGAGGACGATGGTCTCGTCCGCGGCCTCCTTGGGGACTTCCACATCGAAGGGGACGAGGTTACGGCCGCCCCGCCAGACGAACTCCTGTTCCGGCGGATCGATGNNCAGCCCCAGGTGGGCCTCGCCGCGCGGGCTGGTTTTCGCCAGCAGGCGGTGCACCTCTTCTTCCTGTTCCGGAACATAGGCGGTAAAAGAGGCGGTGAATTCGCTCCCCGGCCTGACCGCCGTCGGCGCCGCCGCGCCGAGCCGGACTTCCTCCGGTTCGCTCATTTCGGGGGCGGCCGTCGCCGGTGGCGCCGAACTCGTCCACAGTTCCTGCCCTTCCTCGTCCGCGCTTGGCGGCTCGCACGCCGGCTCGTCCACGGAGGGAGGGGCGGCCATGGCCTCCTCATCATCGTCGGACATTTTCGGCCGCTCCCGGGACAATGGCCGGGCCGGAGCGCGAAAGCGCGCCAGGAATTTGGAGCGCTTCTTGGGCGGCGGTGGGCCGCCGCCGCAGACCGGCCCGAGCAGCCGGGCGAAGAGCCGTTCCAGATCCGCCTCCCAGTGCTCTGCGGTCAGTTCCAGCGCGACGTGTCGGGTCAGCTCGCGCAGTTCCTCGGGCAGTTGCCCGGCCTCCGGCAGGGTCGCGTCGTCGACCAGCAGCGGCAGGATACGCATCCCCCGCTGCAGAGTCTCGGCCAACCGCCGGACTTCCTTCGTCATCGGCTCTCGTAGGGATCGCGCCCAGTTTGGCCCGATGACCAGCAGCAGCCAGCCCTCCGCTCCCGGCGGCGGCCCGGTGCCGTCGCCGACCTGATCCTCCCCCAGGCGTTGCTGCAGGCGGCGGAGGATTTCCGCCCCCGCCGCTTGTTCCCCGGACGATAGCCATAAAACCTGGATA
>DIVU01000369.1:2057-10368 GCA_002423365.1 Desulfuromonadaceae bacterium UBA6124
GGCGATGATGAAATCGACATGCTCGATCACCGAGCGCAGCTCCTTGGGGGTGGCGCCGCGCCGGAAGACGCGGAGATAGCCCTCGGCGACGGCCTCGCGATGGGCGGCGAGATCGCCGGCGGCGAGATGGCGGGTGAGCAGGCATTCGGTGCGGACGATACCGTTCCAGAAATCGGGTTCGCGGTCGTCCCGCTCGTCGGCGATCTGCTCCACCTCCTTCAACCAGGTACCCAGGGGGGCGCGGGCCTTGCGGCTCTTCTTGCGCAGGTCGGCGAGATGCAGGCCGACCAGCCAGTTGAGCAGGGGATAGGGGTCGACGGCGCCGGTCTTCTGCCGCGCCAGTTCGTGGGCCTGACGGTAGTAGTCGACCATCGCCGCCAGCGCCTCGTCCCGCTCCGTGCCCTCGGCGAGCATGGCCAGGCGCTTGCAGGCGCTGCCCATGAGACTCAGGCGTTCGACCGTGGTGCCGAGCGCAAGGAGCAGCTCCAGCTGGCGCCGCCCTTCGCGGATCGCTTCCGCCGCCGAGGGAGTTCCCCCTTTGCCGGATTCGCGGGCGAGGCTCGCCCCCCAGCGGATCTGCAGGTTGGCCAACTGCTCGACGGCTTTCATGGAGATCTCCGCCGGATCGGCGCTCAGCGCCGCCTGGTAATGGCCGATCGCCGCCGCGAAGTCGTCGAGCTGGCCGTAGGCCCGGCCCAGGGCGGAGCGTACCGCCGCCATCGCCAGCCAGGAGGCGGGGAGCCGTTCCTCGATGGCGCGTACCCGCGCCTTCAGCCCACCGATGGATTCCGGCGCCGCCGCGTAGGCATCGCCGGCCAGATTCTCCAGATCGCTGATGACTTCCACCACGGCGTGGTAGGTGCCGACGCGGACTTCCGCTTCGATCAGCCCTTCCCGGGGGACCAGGGTGTAGTCGGGATCGCCGTAGCACTGATAGGCACCCCAGCTGTTGACCGCCGGATATTCCTCGTAAATCCGCCGCCGGGCGTCGAGGACGGCGCGACCGAACATGCAGCCGGCGAGCATCCGCTGATAGAACTCCCGGGCGAAGAGGGCGGCGGCGGCGTCATCCACCGCCCAGCCCGCCGCCACCACCGCCCGCACGCCCATGCGGATGAGCTGGGTAGCGAGGTTGGCCGCCAGTTTATGTGGGTGGGCGAAGGTGAAGTCCGGGGCCTTCCCGTCTTCAATCCGTCCCAGATGACAGCAGTTGATGAAGACCAGCTCCGGCACCTGGCGCATTTGCCCGACTTCGGTGGGGGTCAGAAAGAGCCCGGGTCCGAGGACCATGCCCGAGACCCGGCCACCGCTCGCGCCCGGGATGGTGGAAGGTACGGGATGGTCGTAGACGCCGTGCCCGGCCAGATGCACCACCCGGTAGCCCTCGGCGAAGAGCGCTTTGATGACGCTGTCGGGGTCCGCCTCCTTGCCGATGCGGGCGATGACCTTGAATTCCTGGGCGGCCAGGGTTTCCACCACCGCCTTCGCTTCCTGCTGGGCGCCGGGGAGTTCGACCTGGTCGCTGGGCGGGTCGCCGACCACCAGGGCGATCTTGCCCGTGCTCATGTTGGGATTTTCCCGGTAGAGGTCCGTCTCCAGCTGGCGGATGATCCCGGCATCGACCGCCAGGGGACGATCGCGATCCTGCATGAGCTCCCAGGGATAACGGGCGGCGGCTTCGTTGAGCACCAGCACCAGATTCTGCCGATCCGGCGTTTGCTCCTTGAGGCGGTTGGGGATGAGCAGTTCGAAGAGGGTGGTCGAGAGCTGCCGGTCGCTGCCGGTGCGGGTGATGGCCTGCTCGACGAAGCGGTCGACCAGGGCGCGTTGGGTCGCCTGCAGGGAGACCTCGGCGCGGGCGCGGTCGGTGAGGGAGTTGAAGCGCAGGGCGCCGTCGGCTTCGGCGAGGATCTGCAAGCGCCGCCACCAGCCCGGGGTTTCGGAGAAGACCGGCCGCCGTCGCCCGCCGGGGACCGTGCCGATGCGCTCCTCGACGGTGAACTGGTCGTCCAGGTCCGGTTCGGTGACGGCTTGGGCGATGGCGCGGGCGGTCTGGATGGCGAGATCCTCGTAGAGCTCGATGAATTCCAGCTCGTCGATGAGCACCCGGTTGCCGTAGCGGGATTCGACCAGCACCCGGTTGGCCTGGGCCAGGCCGCGCAGGATCGCCGCCACCGAATCCTGCACGCTCAGGCCGCCGGCGCCGGTGCCGATGAGCAGGGTAGTCAGGGTCGCCGAACGGCGTCCTTTGGGGTCCACGCTCCCTTCCAGACCGGCGCATTCGGCGAGGGCGGCGGCGTACATCAGCGCCGCCTTGGCGAAGCAGGCGGTGAGCTTGCCGGAACTGAGCTCGCCAGCCTTGCCGAGGCCGACGACGATCGCCCCGCCGGGCTTGCCGCCGGGATTGAGGAAGATCTCGGCGGTCTCCGCCGGGCCCGGATAGAGGCCGAGGCGATGGCGGGCGCGCAGGCGGCCCTCGAGCACCCGGTCGAGATAGTCCTCGGCGCTGATGATGGTATCCCCCTGATAATGGCCGACTGCCACCGGATGGCGGGCGTAGCGCAGGTTGCCGTGCCGGGCGGTGACGCGGATGCGGTGGCTCTCCGCCTTCACCGGCTGCTGGTGCAGGGCGCCGAGGGCGGCGGCGATGAGTTCCTGGCTGTCGGGGTAGATTGTCAGTTCCTCGTCGGGGAGGACGAAGCGTTCCTCGGCGCCGCGCAGGGTGACCGGCGGCGTCTGCGGCAGGCGTCCGGTATGGCCGCTCTGCAGCAGTTCGAGCAGGGCCGGGAAGGATGGGGCGTGATCGGCCAGATTGCCGTGCTCGGCGGGCAGGTACCAGACCGGGAGTCCCGCCGGAATCCCCGTCGCCCAAGGCACCCGGCCGTCCCCCCGGGCGCTGGCGAGGATGGTGATTTTCCCCTTCCCCTCCTGGCCGTCGAGGCGCAGCCCCACCGGGGTGGCTGGGGCTTGACCGGCGACGTAGAGCATGCGCCGGGGATCGGTCGGGCACTTGTCGAGGAGTTCGCGACAGGCGCGGGCGGCGGCCAGGGCGGCGGCGTCAGGCGGCACCCAGCCCTCGTTGTCGACGGCGCGCAGTTCCTGCCAGGTTTCCCGGGCGAAGAAATCCCGCTCCGCCGTCGCCGGCAGCATTTCCAGCACCCCGGGGAAGGCGGCGATAATCTTCAGTAGTTCTTTCTGCGAATGGCGGAAGTCGATGAGCGCCAGCTGGCGGACGATCTTTTCCCGGCCGAGGAGCATTCGGGGGATGACGTAGGAGCCGCTGTTGGGGGTGCCGAGCATGATCAAGCGGCCGCCGGGGTGGCGGGTCAGGCGCTCCCAGAGCTCCGGTCGCTCGGCGATCATCACCCGCGCCACCAGCCCGCCCATGGAATGAGCGAGCAGGCGCACTGGCTGATTTTGGGCCTCGGCCCGGTCGAGAGCGGCGGCGACCGCGTCGGCCAGGCGGCGGGCTTCCTGCAGAATCGAGCGGCGCCAGTCGAAGGGGAAGGGGATGACCTCGTGAGAGGCCTGCAAATATTCAATGAGATCGAGATAGGCCATGGCCACCGGCGTCTCGGCCACCACCCCGGAAGCGCCGATGGCGAGCTTGCGGAAACCGCCGGCGGCGATCTCCAGCGGGTCGAGCCAGACCCGGTTGCCGTCCATCGCCAGATGGCTCCCCATGATGCCGGGAATAATGACCACCACCGGTTGCGGCTGCGCGGCCGGACCGCGATAGACGGTGCGGGTGATCTCGCGGAGGGCCGCCAGTGGCAGGAAGTTGTCGGCCGGCTCGCCGGTCAGTACCGCTTTCAGCCCCAGGGTGCTGCGTTCATTGCGGAAATAGTTGAAATGGTTGACGGCCGGTCCCTGATCGAAAAGATAGCGGGCGCCTTGCGCCCGGGCCGTGCCGCCGTACATGGCGCTGGTGTTGACCACCAGATCGTGATCCTCGCGGTAGAAGAGATTGGTGGCCAGTTCCTTCAGCCGCCCCCACAATCCCGAGCCTTCCAGATCTCCGGCGATCACCGAAAGGTCGGCCTCGGACTTGACCCCGGGGCGGTTGAGCACCGCTACCAGCGGCGACTCGGGCATCATCCCTTCCAGTCCCGGCAGTTCCTCCGGCTGGGTGCGGGTCTTGACCATGGCCAGCAGAAAATCGCTGGTCAGGTCGTAGATGGCGCTGGCTTTCAAGGCCGGAACCAGGCCGAGGGCGTTCAAGATGATCGACAGGTAGCGGTCAAGACGTTTCGACGCCAGGGTTGTCCCCCGCGCCGGACAGGCGACGCGCACGAAGCGCTCGACCCGCAGCCCCTTGCTTTTGAGCAGTTGCCCCAGTTCCCGCAGGGCGGCGTGATCCCGCGCCCGTTCCGGCTGGGCGAAGCGGGCGAGATCCTCGTCGTCGAAGGGCACCCGTCCCTCGGCCAGGGCGCCTCGGCAGAGCAGCTCGCCGATCAGTCCGCCCCGGGAGTGGCTGACGAGATGCAGCCGCGCCCCCTTCGGCAGCAGGCGCACGAGTTCGAGGGCGTTTTCGACAGGACTCTGGCTGAGGGTGCGGTGCTGATAGGCGAAGAGGTTGCCGCGATAGTAGTCGTTCAGGGCCTTGAGCACCGGCAGTTGCGGTCGCTCCCAGAGACCGCCGAAGCTCCCCTCGGTGCTCGACGCGGTGCCGTGCAGAAAGAGCAGGACCGGGGCGTCGCCGGGAAGGGGGGCCTCGCCGGAGGCCAGGGGGCGCAGTTCGCAGCGGTCGGCGAAGGGGCAGCGATAGAGTCCGGGCCCCGGCTGCAGCTGGTCTTCGAGCCGGGCGGCGATCGCGACGGCGGTGTCCTCCGCCAGTTCGACGTGGAAGATGCGCAGCGCTTTCAGCGTCCAGCGGCCAAAGCCCCGGCTCGGCGTGCCGAAGGGGAGCTCCGTCGGCAGCAGTAGTTCCCCTTCCCCCCGCTCCGCCTGGGGCGGCAGGTCTTCGCGCAGCTGCGCCGCCGTTGTCCAGAGGCGCAGCCCCCCTTCGAGCTCCAGCTCCATCAGGGCGTCGTCGGCCAAACCCTTGAGGGTCACGCCTTCGCCGACGGCGGCCCGGGTCAGGTCGAGGCGGAAGGCGTCAACCGCTTTTACCGTCAGCAGGCCGCCGGCCCGTTTGCCTTCCAGTTCGTGGGGGGCGACTCGGGATTCCCGTTGCCCGGGAATGCGCAGATTCTGCATGGAATGTCTCCTTGGTCATTTTTGGTTTTACGGGATTCCGTCAGCAGGGAGCCAGCTGGATGCCGAACTGATCCGCGAGATGGACGTAATGGCCGTGCACCGTTCCCTCGCCCCGGGCGATGGCCAACTTGCGTTTGCGCACATCCTCGATCCAGCGGGGATTGCTCGCCTCGGCCCGGCGGTTGGCGATGATCTCCAGCCGCGCCGCCTCCAGGGCCTCCTCCTCCAGCACCGTGCCGAGGCGGGCGAAGTCGCTGAAAATCTGGGATTTGACCAGGGACGAGATGCTGCCGTTCTGGACCTTGATGTCGAACATCAGAGCCGTCGCCCGCTGCGACCAGAGGCCGTACTGTTGGCAAAGCTCCTGGGCCTGGGCGAAGAGGCGGTCGGCGTGGCGCACCTGGATGTCCTGGAACTCCTTGATCCGGCCCAGGCTTTTGAGCAGTCCGCGCCAAGGTTCGGCGAGGACATAGCGACGCTGGTCCTGGATCGACCGCACCCAGGCCAGCTGCTCATCCTTGCCCGAGGTGAAGACCGCCTGGAGTTCGGGGTAGTAATCCTGGCAGAGCTCTTCGAGCAGGGCCGGGTGTTCCTGGGCCATCTCCTTGAACAGGGGTTGCAGGGATCCCTGGCCGAGGTTCCATTGCAGGGCGCCGAAGCTCAGGCCCTGACCGTCGAAGTCGCCGGTGATGCCGGCGAAGCAGTCGGGCACCGGCCGCCCCGTCTCGAAAGAGCCGGTCAGGGCCAGGCAGCGGTAATTGAGGCTTTCACCGGTGATCGCCGGTTCCGGCGGGGTCTCTTCGCCGAAGAGAGCGCTCCAGCTTTTAGCGCCGACGATGCCGTCCGCGGCGAGTCCCCGGCTTTTCTGGAAGCGCTTCACCGCCGCCTCGCAGCCGCCGCCGAAGATGCCGTCGAGATCGCCGAGATATAAGCCGAGCTCCTTGAGTTTTTCCTGAATACGCCGAACTTCCGGGCCCTTGCTACCCCGTCGATAAACGCTCATGGTCAGCCTCCTTGCCGGGTCTTGGTCATTTTNNGGAAAGGTTTCCGCTTGGACGCGCAAAGTTTGGGCGTCTATACTTGCGGAAGTTCTTACTCCCCCTTGTAATAGGAGGTCTCATGAAGATGTCTTCGTATCTTATCTTGGCCTTGCTTCTGCTCTCAGCCGTGCCGCTTCGGGCGGAGGTGGAGGAGCAGCGCAGTAATTTGGCCGACCAGCAGGAAGTGGCGGTCACCATCTACAATGAGGATCTCGCGCTGATCCGCGATCAGCGTCAGGTGACCTTGAACGCCGGGGAGAACCGCCTGGCGCTGCGCGAGGTGAGCGCCGGCATGCGGCCGGAAACCGCCCTCTTGCACAGTCTGACCCATCCCCAGGGGCTGCGGGTGATCGAGCAGAATTTCGATTTCGACCTGCTGACGCCAGGCAAGCTGCTGGAAAAATATGTCGGGAAAAAGGTCCAGGTGGTACGGACCCATCCCCAGACCGGGGCGGAAAGTTTCGAGACGGCCGAGGTGCTGGCTGCCGTTGAGGGGCCGGTGCTGAAAATCGGCGACCGCATCGAGACCGGGGTGCCGGGGCGGCTGGTCTACCCCGACGTTCCCGCCAATCTGCGCGACCGGCCGACCCTGGTCACCCAACTGCACAGCGATCAGGGGGGCAAGCAGCAGATCGAGCTGTCCTACCTGACCTCGGGGCTTTCCTGGGCCGCCGACTACGTGGCGCAACTGGACGCCAAGGGGGAGCGGCTCGACCTTTCCGGTTGGGTGACGTTGACCAACCGCAGCGGCGCGACCTACCGGCAGGCGCGTCTGCAACTGGTGGCGGGGGATGTCAATCAGGTGCGCCAGGTGGTACCGATGGCCCGGGATTTCATGATGGAAAAGGGGATGGTCGCCGCCGCCGCATCGATGCAGGAGGAGAGCCTGTTCGAATACCATCTCTACAGCCTCGACCGCCCCACCACCTTGGCCGACAACCAGACCAAGCAGGTCAGCCTGCTCGGCGCCGCCGGGGTGCCGGTGACCCGGGAATATCTGCTGCGGGGGGGGGATTATTATTACCGCGACCGTTTCGACAGCCTCGGCGATCAGCTCAAGGTCGGGGTCTTCCTGGAACTGGTCAACAGCGAAAAGGCCGGGCTGGGGATGCCCCTGCCCAAGGGGATCGTCCGGGTCTATCAGAAGGACAGCCGTGGCAATGCCCAGTTCGTCGGCGAGGACCGTATCGAGCATACGCCGAAGAACGAAACGATCCGCCTCAAGCTCGGCGACGCCTTCGACGTCACCGCCAGAAGAAAGCAGACCGATTTCAAGAAACTGGGGGGCGACGGCCGCTACAACTATGTCTTCGAGAGTGCCTACGAAATCGTGCTGAAGAACGCCAAGAGCGAGGCGGTGACGGTCAAGGTGGCGGAACCCTTGCCGGGGGATTGGGAAATTGTCAAGGAAAGCCATCCCCACGAAAAGGCGGCCTCGGGGCTGGCGCTATGGTCGGTGCCGGTGCCCGCCGAGGGGAGCGCGACCTTGACCTATCGGGCGCGGGTGCGCTACTAAATCAGGCTGAGGAAAAACGCCCATCTGCGGCGTTGCCCTCATTCTCGTCGCTGCGACGTACCTCGAAAAAGGCCAGGCCTCCGGAATGTTCCGGAGGCCTGGCCTTTCCTTGTTGTGCCGTCGTCATTCGCCGTCCGGCGCCCAGGTGCACCAGGTGTTGGTGTGGCGGACGATCTCCCCTTCGATCATGTAATAGACATCCTCGGCGATGTTGGTCGCCAGGTCGGCGATCCGCTCCAGATGGCGGGAGATGGTCAGGTAGTAGCTCAAGGGATCGATTTGCTCCGGATGTTGGCGGATCTGCTCCTTGATCAGGCTGAAGTTTTCTTTGTGCTGCCGGTCGACGTCGTCGTCCAGGCGCAAGACTTTTCGCGCCAGTCGGACATCCAGGCGGACCAGGCTGTCGAGGCTCATTTTCAGCATGGCGCGGGCCTTGTGGGCCATCTCCGCGCAGTCGTAAGGGGGGGCGATACGCATGCCGCCGGCCAGGGCCAGGGACTGGTCGGCGATGTTGGCGGCGAGATCGCCGATGCGCTCCAGGTCGTTGTTGATCTTG
>DIVU01000184.1 GCA_002423365.1 Desulfuromonadaceae bacterium UBA6124
ATTATCGGCGATTTACAAGGAGCGCGGGATTCGACCCCGTTTTGCGTAGGTCGACGCTCCCCGCGAAGGGGATCGCCCGAATGAGCAACCATCTACCAGCTTAAGGATAACACCATGCAGGAACCCCATCGTCTGAACGCCGAAAACGTGCTGGAAAACCATGAAACGTCACCGCAGCAAGGGCTGTCGTCGTTCGAGGTAAAGCGACGGCTCAGTTTATACGGCCCCAACGAACTGATCGAAAAGGGGAAGAAAAAAGCTTGGCGGATTCTGTTGGCCCAGGTGAAGGAGGTCATGATCCTGATTCTGCTGGTCGCCGTGGTTATTTCGATGGCACTTCAGGAATATATCGATGCCATCGTCATTTTCGTCATTGTGGTACTCAACACGATCCTGGGATTTTGGCAGGAATTCAAGGCCGAAAACGCCATGGCGGCCCTCAAGAAAATGACGGTGCCCCATGTGCGGGTGCGGCGCGACGGCGCGGAACAGCAGATTTCCGCCAAGGATCTGGTGCCGGGAGATATCCTGCTCATCGAAGCCGGGAACATTGTGCCGGCCGATGCCAGACTGATCACAGCCGTCAACCTCAAAGTCCAGGAAGCGGCCCTGACCGGCGAATCCGAATCGGTGGAGAAGGATACCGCCGCGATGCCGGACGGTGAACGGGCCTTGGCCGACCGCAAGAACATGATTTACCGGGGCACGGTAGTGACCTATGGGCGCGGCGAGGCCGTGGCCACCGGCACCGGCATGCAGACCGAATTGGGGAAAATCGCCACCATGCTTCAGGATGTGGAGGATGAGCAAACCCCGCTGCAACAGCGCTTGGCGAAACTTGGCAGATCGTTGGCCATGGCCGCCGGAGTGTTGATCCTCATCGTTGCCGGCATGCTCTATCTGCAGGGCGCGGGCTTGAAAGAAATATTCATGACGGCCATCAGCATGGCGGTGGCGGCCATCCCCGAAGGCCTGCCGGCTGTCGTCACCATTGCCCTGGCCCTGGGCGCACAGCAGATGTTGAAGAAAAATGCCTTGATCCGACAACTTCCGGCCGTCGAAACCTTGGGTGGGGTGACCGTGATCTGTTCCGACAAGACCGGAACCCTGACGCAGAATAAAATGACGGTTTCGGACCTAGTGCTGCCGGATCGCCGCTATTCTCTTGATGAGGCGGCGGCCAAAGCGGGCGAAGATGCCGACCTTGACCTGCTCTTGCTGGCCGGGATGCTGTGCAACGATGCCGTCATCGACGAAAATGCCCCAAACGGCATTCTCGGCGATCCTACCGAAGGCGCGCTGGTGCTCGCGGCTCAACACTTAGGATGGGTGCAACGTGATCTGCAAGCCATGCTGCCACGGGTTCGCGAATGGCCCTTTGACTCCGAGCGCAAACGCATGTCCACCGTCCACACCCTGCCGCCGGCATCCCAGCGGACAACGCTGCACCCGGTTCTTGCCGCCGACGGCGACCAAGGCCACACCGATCATCTGGTGCTGATCAAGGGGGCGACCGACGGCTTGATCGAGGTGTGCAACCGGATCTTGAAGAACGGCGTCGTTCATCCCTTCAACGAAAAGGAAAAAGAGGAAATTTCAGCGGAAAACACCGCGATGGCCCAAAAAGGCGTTCGGGTCCTCGGCCTGGCCTATCGGTTGTTGGATGCCGAAGGGTTGGACCGGCCGACGGAATACGAGCAGGAGCTGGTTTTTCTGGGGATGGTTTGCATGCTCGATCCGGTGCGCCCCGAAGCGATTGAATCCGTTCGCCTGTGCAAGCAGGCCGGTATTCGACCGATTATGATCACCGGCGACCACCCCCTGACGGCCGTCGCCATCGCCAAGGACTTGGGCCTGACGACCACCGATATGGTGCTGACCGGGCAGGATCTCGACAAGATGACCGTCGACGCGCTCAGCGCCAGGATCAAGGAGGTTTCCGTCTTTGCCCGGGTTTCGCCCAAGCATAAGATGATCATCATCGATGCGCTGCAAGCACAGCATGAGATCGTCTCGATGACGGGTGACGGCGTCAACGATGCACCGGCGCTGAAATCCGCTGACATTGGTGTGGCCATGGGGATTACGGGGACCGACGTCAGCAAAGAATCCTCCGACATGGTCCTGCTGGATGACAACTTCTCCACCATCGTCGCCGCCGTCAAAGAAGGTCGCCGCATTTACGATAATATCCGCAAATTTGTCCGCTATATCCTCACCGGCAATACCGGTGAAATCGTTGTCATGCTCGCCGGTCCGCTCATGGGGATGCCGTTGCCGCTGCTGCCGATTCAAATTCTCTGGATCAATCTGGTAACCGATGGCGTGCCGGCCGTGGCTTTGGGATTCGAAGAGGCCGAGCGCGATGTGATGAAGCGGCCGCCGTACAATCCNNGGCGGAACCGGTTCGAACGCCTGGCAGACCATGGTCTTCACCATGCTGACGTTCTGCCAGATGGCCTATGCGCTGTGTGTGCGCAAACAAACGCAATCGTTGTTTACGCAATCCTGGTTCAGCAACCCGGTGCTGTTGCTGGCCATTGGCGTCACCCTGACCCTGCATTTGATCCTTATTTATGTCCCGTTTTTCAACCCCATCTTTCGCACCACCCCGCTGCAACCCGCGGAACTGGGGATCTGCGCCCTGGGCCCCCTCGTCATCATCCTGATTTCGGAATCGAAAAAGCTGCTTCTGCGCAGAAAGCTGCGTTGAGAAGCACACCTGATTCCGTCGGCAGCGGCAAGTTCCTTCTATGGAGGACGGATGAAATGGCTGAGTTCGGGATGTTCTTCGGGATCGGAAGGCTCGGGAACAGGAGGGATTTGTCCGGGCGGCGACCCCGGCGACGGCAAGCCCGACCGCTGAATAGGACGGGGGCTTGCCGCCAAGGGGAGTGCTACCGCAGAAAGTAATTGCCGTGATTATGGCAACTGGTGCAGGTGGTGTCGACCTGGTGGGTATGGGTGCCGTCGGCCGTGTTGCGGTGGAACCGGGTCAGTGTGTGGCAGGTTTCGCAGGCCCCGTCATAATCGGGGCTGCCCTGGGTAAAGGCGGTGCGGTTCTCGAAGACGACGTTGCGAATCCCGCTGTTGGGGGTAAGAATGCGCGCCACTCCGAGATCTTCGAGGTCCAGCCCGACCAGCGCGATATTTTCACCGCCTTTCCAGTTCGGGAGGTTGTCATGCGGGTTGTGGCAATCGAGGCAGGTATGGCGAAAGCTGGGCGCGATGGTGCTGTCCGTATGCACCTCGGCCTTCAGTACGGAGATACCGGCGGGACCATGACAGGAAAGACACAGCGCTTCGACGCTCGCGGCATGGAGCAAGGTATCCCCCAGCGCCAGGTGGGTGGTGTGGCAATAGGCGCATTGATGGGCGGAAATCAAAGCGTCGGCGCGGTCGGCCGGAATGAGCGTTGCCAATGCGGTAATCGCAAGATAAACAGCCAGGGCGCGGATCATGGCAGCACCTCCGCAAGACTGAAGCGACTGAGACAACCGGCCCGATTGTTGGTGACCAGAACGTCCCCGCCGGGCAGCAAAAGTAGATCGAGAGGCAAAAGCAGCTTTTCACCGAACGACGATGTATCGAAGGAAGCCAGCAGGGATCCGCTCACGCGATCGAGAACCAGAAGCCGCCCGAGAAAGCTGTCGACGAGACAGATCCTGTCGGCGCTCGCCACCACCCCCTGGGGTCGAAGGAAGGTCGTGGTGGAGCTGAACATGCCGGTCTTTTGGCTGCCCGGGATTCTCGCCAGTTGCGCCCCTTCGCCATCAAAAATATAGACAGCCGACGGGATTCCCTCCTCGGGACACCCGAAATCACTGACCAGCAGTTCACGCCGGTGCGGATCATAGCTGAGCGCCACCGGCTGGGACAGGGAAGCCGCGCCGATGTTGAAGAGATAGTCGCCGTCGAGGGTAAAAACCTTCACCGCCTGGTCCCGGCAATCGGCGACGAAGAGCCGACCGCCTTCCCGGTCAATCGCCAGATCGTTGGGAATCATGCCGCCCGGCTCGCCGATGGCGCGGATGAGTTTGCTCCCGGAGCCATAAACTTCTACCTGGCCGCGACTCTCGTTCCCAACATAGAGCAGCCCGTCGGCCCAGACCACCCCGAGGGGCTTGCCGTCGATTCTGAGCTTGCGGCGCTGCTTGAGATTCTTGAGGTCGACATGAACGATCGACTGCCGGCGGTAATCGGAAACCAGCACCGTATCCTTCGGCCCCTCGGCAATACGCACGGGGGAAGACGCCGCCCCCGCAAAGGAAGAGAAAGAAAGCATCAGGCCGAGGAAGGCCACCCAAAAGATGGACGATTGGTATTTCATAAAATCTACTCCTGCCCCATCGAGAGGAAACCTATCCACAAATCCTGGTCCAAAGACCTATCTAGCTGAACTATAGCAGAAAATCATGGGCCGCCGAGACCCTTGAAACGACTTCGCCATCGTCGGTATCACCGTTAATCATGAAAGAGAAGGCGGCTGAAGGCCCCCTGGGTGGGGTTGAGGAAAGCAAGACGCGGAAATGATCATGACGCCTAAGCGTGCGTGGACCGGCAGAGATTTATCGCCTTGCGCGGCGGACGTGCCCTGCTATATAGTCAAAAAGACGTGGACAAATCCTGTTCATCCTCGAACATTTCATCCATCAGGAGGAGACGATGCCGAAACACCTGTTGATCTTCATGTCCATGCTGCTTTTGCTGCTGACGGCCGCCGTCGCTCCGGCCCTGGCCGCGAGCCACGCCGAAAAGGACTACATCGACGATGTGCTGGAACCGGAAACCTATATGGAAAAATCCTCCTTCAAACTCCTGCGCGGGCTAACCAACATCGTCACCAGCCCCGGCGAAATACCCAAGCAGATGGTGCTCACCATCCGCGACCGGGATGCCCTCGGCGTTCCTTTGGGATTTCTCAAAGGCATCGGCATGACCGTGATGCGCGTCGGCATCGGCGCCTGGGAAACGGTCTCCTTCCCTGCCCCAAACAGCATGGAGGGGGATTTCGCACCGATCATGAAGCCGGAATTCGTCTGGAATCCCTCCCCCCCCATCCGCCGCTGATCGATTTTCACCTCCACAATTTAAAAGGCCGGACCGGAAAACCCGGCCGGCCTTTTTTCATCCACGCCGTTCCACCACCAGCAGATATGGAGCCTGCCGCCGGTTCGCCACCTGCATCCGCAGAATGTGCCAGTGGCGGGACGACAGCCCTTGCAGCCATTCCTCCACGGCCCGACACTCCTCTTCCCCTGGCGGGTGGCCGACATAGACCACCAACGCCATCCGCCCCCCAATCGCCAGTAGATCGAGGGCTTGCCGCAAGGCTTCCAGGGTTGCTTCAGCGCGAGTCGTCAGCCCGGGGTCGCCGCCGGGCAGATAGCCGAGATTGGCCATGATCCCCCGCGCCGGCCCTTGGGTGTATTCCGTCAGTCGCACATGGCTGTCATGAACCAGACGCACCGTCCCGGCATCGCCTTGACCGTCAAGCGCCCAGGCAATACCCGCCTCGGTGAGGCGCGCCCCGGTGTGGCGCAGCGCCTCTAATTGCACGGCTAAGGCAAAAACCCGCCCCTCGGGTCCGACCTGGCGGGCCAGAAAGATAGTATCGGCGCCGTTGCCGGCGGTGAGATCGATGGCCAGATCACCGGCTTCGAGCACTTCGGCCACGAGCCGCTGCGCCCAGCGCACCATGCGGATCAGGGATGGTTCCTGTAGGGTTTTTCGCATCGGTTTTTCCTTCGGATCGTTTGCTTCCCCGCCCGGACGGCCAGGTGCCCGATGGATTGGTTTCATAATCCCTCCCCTTGCAACCTTCTATAGAATTTGCTATATATTTAGCACTCACTGAACCAGAGTGCTAACAACTCGACGGGACTGAAGTTTCCGCGAAAGGAGTCAAGGATGAGCCTGGCCAATCCTCCTTTGGTGATCGATAGCCTGGATCATTATCTGGCAAGAATCAAGCGGTTTGAACTGCTCGACCGGGATGAAGAGACCGCCCTGGCGCGCCGCTATCGCCGGGATGGCGATCTCGAGGCCGCCCATCGCCTGATCTGCGGCAACCTGCGCTTTGTGGTCAAAGTCGCCAACGAATATCGCGGCTACGGTATGAAGCTGCTTGATCTGATTCAGGAAGGGAATATCGGCCTGATGATGGCGGTCAAGAAATTCGACCCGGATCGAGGCATTCGGCTGATTTCCTATGCGGTCTGGTGGATTCGCGCCTATATCCAGAGCTACATCGTCAAGACCTGGTCACTGGTCAAGATCGGCACCACCCAGGCCCAAAAAAAACTTTTCTTCAAGCTCAAGCAGACGCAGGCGGCGCTGCTGCGCCTGACCGGCCGGGAGGATGCCGAGGAGATCGCCCAAACCCTGGATGTGCGCAACGACGAGGTTGATGAGATGAGACGCCGCCTGGCCGCCCGCGACACCTCGCTGGATGTGGAACTGATCGAAGGGGAGCATTTCACCCTCATGGATACGCTGGCGGATAACTCCCCCAACCAGGAAACCCGGCTGATCGAAGACGAACAACGCCGGCGGCTTTCCAGCGAAGTCCACCAAGCCTTCGACTGCCTCAACGACCGGGAACGGAAAATCATCCAGGAAAGGATTCTGGACGAATCTCCCCGGACCCTGCAGGAGCTGGCCGACGATTTCGGCATCAGCCGGGAGCGTGTGCGCCAGCTCGAGGCGAATGCCCTGAGCAAGCTGCGCGGAACCCTCAAAGAGTTGCGCACGGACTGATACGGCCCGGTCGCAGCGGAGGGAAAGGGGCGAATGTCATTGACAAAAGCCCGGCCATCCCGTACTTTCTAGCGACTTTTACACTCTCGGATCCAAGGATGAACCCGTTGATGAAAAAACTGCTCAGCGCCCTGCTCCTCCTTTTGTTGGCCACCGCTTGCGCCTCCACGGTGGTCCCCCCGCCCAAGACCGCCGAACACTATCTGGAGGAGGGCGAGGCCAACTTCGAAAAGGGCCGCTACGAGGACGCCATCGCCAACTGGGAAAAGGTCAGGGACAGTTATTTTTCCCCTGAACTCAATATCCTCTCCGAATTAAAAATCGCCGAAGCCTACTTCCTGAGCGAACGCTATGTCGAAGCGGCCACGGCCTACGAGGATTTTCTCAAGCAGCACCCCGACCATCCCCGCACCGCGGACGTCCTTTTTCAGCTCGGGCTTTCCTATTTCCACCAGATGCTCGCACCGGACCGCGATCAAACCGCAACCCGTAATGCCCTGTCGACCTTTACCGACCTGCAGAAACGCTTCCCCGACTTTTCCCGGGCCGAGGAACTGACCACCAAGATTGCCCTGTGTCGAGAGCGGCTTGCGGAACATGAAATCCTGATCGGCCAGTACTACCTGCGGACCAAACAGTACCAGGCGGCGAGCAATCGCATCAGCCAGGTTTTGGCTGAGAATCCTGACTACCCGAAAAAAGACGAGGCCTATTTCCTGCTCGGACATGCCTACCTCATGCTTGAGCAACGGCAGCGCGCGGCGGATGCCTTCAACACCCTTTTCCGCGAGTATCCCGCCAGCGACTATGTGCTGCAGGCGCAGAAGCTGGTGGAAAAAAACTACTGACCATCCCCACAGCCCCCCTCAGTTTCGCCCTTCCACCCCCGCGCCGAAAACGCGGGGGTTTTCTTTTGCGCCCCAGGCCCGAAACACCCCATCTTCCACCGCTGGCAGCAATCGGTAACCAATAAATGGGATTTAAGATTCGATATTAGTTAATTTTCACATGATTGGAATATTTTATCTTTTCCCTTGACTTAATGATGCGACAAGTTGTAGAAAAAACCATCACTGATTGTATACGGTATACACACGACCGGAGACAACAGCGACCAGCCCGGCGCGCTATCTATGCGAAACGGGCTTTTCAGTGCGAACCAATGGCCGAGGGCAAGAGAGAGCGCGGCCATATCCAAACCCCGATGGAGGAAAGCATGTCTACCCTGGAAAGTCGCATCCGCCGCAAGTCCCTGCTGAAGAAAGTGGTTCCCGTCGAGGACACCATCCAGTATTTCAAAAACGGCATGAACCTGGGCTGGTCGGGCTTCACCCCCGCCGGCTACCCCAAGGCGGTACCCATCGCCTTGGCCGACCACGTCGAAAAGAACAACCTGCAGGGCAAGCTGCGTTTCAATCTCTTCATCGGCGCTTCCGTCGGTGCCGAAACCGAGAACCGCTGGGCCTCCCTCGACATGATCGACCGCCGCTGGCCCTATCAAACCGGTAAGGACATCGCCAAGGGGATCAACGAAGGGCGCATCCGCATGGGCGACAGGCACCTGTCCCTCTTCGCCCAGGATCTCGGCTACGGTTTCTACACCAAGGATGAAACGGGCAAGGGCAAGATCGATATCGCCATCATCGAAGTTTCAGCCGTCACCGAGGACTGCGGTCTGGTCCTGACCTCCTCCTGCGGCGTGGTTGGCGAAATCCTTGCCATCGCCGACAAGATCATCCTCGAAGTCAACACCGGACAGCCCTCCTTCGAAGGGATGCACGACATCGTCATTTCCCAGGATCCGCCGAATCGTCAGCCCTACCTGATCAGCCGGGCCAGCGACCGCATCGGCACCACCTACCTCCCCTGCGACCCCGAAAAGATCATCGCCGTGGTCGAATCGAAGCACCGCGACAAGGGGCGTGCGTTTGCCGAGCAGGACGACACCTCCGAAGCCATCGCCGCCAACATTCTCGATTTCTTCGCCCATGAGGTCAAAGCTGGGCGCCTACCGAAAAACCTGCTCCCCTTGCAGTCGGGCGTCGGTTCCATCGCCAACGCCGTTGTCGGTGGGCTGGCCAAAGGCCCCTTCTACAATCTGAGCGTCTACACCGAAGTGTTGCAGGACACCATGCTCGACCTCTTCGACTCGGGCCGCCTGGACTTCGCCTCCTCCTGCTCCCTGTCCCTGTCGGAAACCCCGGGCTTCCCCCGCTTCTTCGACAACATGGACAAATACAAGGACAAGATCGTCCTTCGCCCCCTGTCCATCGCCAACGCCCCCGAGCCGATCCGTCGCCTGGGGTGCATCGCCATGAACACCCCGATCGAGTTCGACATCTACGCCCACGCCAACTC
>DIVU01000206.1 GCA_002423365.1 Desulfuromonadaceae bacterium UBA6124
GACATCATCGTCGGTTTCCCGGGCGAGACGGAAGAGGATTTCGCCGATACCCTGCGTCTGGTGGAAGAGGTGCGTTACGCCGATATCTTTTCTTTCATCTATTCCCCCCGCAGCGGCACCGCCGCGGCCAAACTCGAAGACCCCCTGACTTCCAGCGAACGGCAGGCCCGTTTCGACCGGCTGCTTAAGGTGCAGGAGGAGATATCCCGAGATTGGCGGGAGCGGGATGCGGGCGCGACGCTGGAGGTCTTGGTCGAGGGGGAGAGCCGCCAGGGGCAGGGGCAACTCTTCGGGCGCACTACCTGGAATCGCATCGTCAACTTCGCCGGCCCCCGGGAACTGATCGGGCAACAGGTTCCGGTGCGTGTCAGCCGGGTTTACCGTAATTCTCACCTCGGGCGGCTGATCACGGACTGAGCCCGTTCGGAAAGGCGACAGGCAAAAAGAGCAATGGCCAAGGGACGGATTCTCGCCATCGATAACGACGGGGCCTCGCGGGCACTCTATCAGGAGGTGCTCGGGAACGACGGCTATTACGTGCGCACCGCCGCCGGCGTCCGTGACGCCATGGAGGCGCTGCGGCGCGAGGAATTTGACTTGGTTGTCACTGAACTCCACGCCGGTGTCGGGGGCGAGGACATTACGGAAAGTATCCGGCGGCACAGCCCAGGGCAGGAAATCGTCGTCGTCACTGATAAGAACGATGCCGCCGCCGCGGTCGAGGCGATGAAGCGCGGGGTTTCCGACTATCTGCTCAAACCGATCAATCCTGATGAGTTTCTGCTCTTGGTCGGAAAAATTCTTTTTCGCCAGGCTCTGCGGGTCGAACATAAGAAACTGCTCGAAGAAAATATCGAGTTTCATCAGACCCTGGGCTACTACCAGAAATGTCTGGTCTTTCTCAATATTCACGATCTCGACCGGCTCGGGGATCAGATTATCGATTCCCTGATGGAGTTGTTGCAGGCCGAAGGCGGTCTGCTCTGGCTCCCCGGCTACGGCGCCCAGCATTATCACCTGCGCTGTCGGCGCGGTCTGGTCAAGGTGGCCTCCGGTGAGGAGTCGCTGTCCCCCGACGAAAGACTGCGCACCATTCTCTTTGCTGGTGAAGCGACCGTGACCGGGCAGGGCGCGGCCCTCTGGCTGCCGATTCCGGCCGGCCCCGAGGGCATGGCCCTGATCCGCATCGAGGCGCCGGTGGGGCGCGAGGCCTTCACCCGCCGGGATCTCAAGGTCGCGGCCCTGGTCGGCGAATTCGCCGCCAGCGCCCTGCGCAATGTTCTGCTGCTGCGCGACTTGGAGCAGAACGCCCTGCGGGTGCCCCTGGGGCAGGCCTACAACATGGCTTTCTTCCAGGATCATGTCGACAAGGAGTTGCACAAGTCCCGTCGTTACGGGCGCAATCTGTCGCTTATCCGTCTCTCCATCGACAATCATGCCCAGTTGGTTGCCCGCTTTCGCGGTCGGGAGCTGGATGAGGCGATGGAGCGGATCATCGAGGCGATCAATTCGGTTCTGCGTGACGCCGACATCCTGGCCATGGCCGGGCCCGACGAATACTACATGCTCTTGCCGGAAACCGATTACTGGGGTTCGCTGGTGGCGCAGAAGCGCATCCGCAAAGTCCTCAAGGGGATATTGAGCGTCTGCGATCTGAAAAAGAGCCTTCCGATCGAGCTGTTTTTACGCTCGGCGGCTTATCCGACGGACGGCGCGACTTTCGAAGAACTGCGGCGGGTCGCTGGTGGTCGTCTGGAACGGCTGAAAAAAAGCCTCTATCATCGCAGCGGCATTGCGGAAAGCCCCTTCTGGCCCCTGGTCGAGCGGCTGCTCGGATCCCCCGGCGATTACCGGGTCGATCCGAAAAAAGGCGGGATTTCCGGCCCTCTTTCCGCCCAGGGGGATGACCCCCGCTACCGCTATTTCCGCATGCCCGCCGCGGGCCTCGACGAGATCATGCGCGCTTTCTGCCGTGAAGTGGTGGAGTCGAGCCGGGTGCGGGGGATCATCTATCGCGGCTGTGACGATTTCGAAAAGGTTCGGCTATCCCTGCGTCATTTGGAGGCTCTGGAGAAGTCGGCGACTTCGCTCTTTTTGCTCGGCGGCCGAGGACGTACCCACTGGAATTATCAGCGCATCGTGCCCCTCTATATCGAGGGGGACTCTTTCGAAAAAATTCCTTTTATCCTCTATCTCAACGAGGATTGCGCCTATGCGCTCTTCGCCCGTCGCCAGGGGGAAGAGCTGCTTGTTTTCCATACTGCCGATTTTTACTTTGTCGAAAATATGATCGTTAAACTTCAGGAACAGTATCAGCTTCAGGCGTTGATCTAGCCGTTTTCGCGACATTTTTAGGAGTTTCCCGTGCCCAGGTTGTGTAACAAGATCGTGCTCGCCGGTGACCAGCCGGATCTGATCGGCATGATCGATCTGTTGCGGCAGAACGGCTTGCAGGTCCAGCATTCTCCCGACGGGGCGCGGGCTCTGGAGCTCTGCCTGTCTCTGGCGCCGGATCTTATGGTTCTCGACACCGAGGTGCCGCTCCTTCCAGCGACGCGACTGGTCCAGATCCTCCTTTCCAATCCACGCACCGAGCGCATGGCTTTTTTCTATGTCGGCCAGGAAGGGCAGGATGTGGATGGTTTTCGCCGCCACAAGGACGGTTTTCTCCCTCGGCCTTTCAATCCTGAGCAGCTCTTATCGGCGATTCTCGGCCACTTCAACCGTATGGAGAAGACCGCGCAGGTCGGGCGCCAGGAAAAAGACATCCGTGGCCATCTCGACCAGATCGCTGTTACCGACCTGGTGCAGGTTCTTGGGGTCAACCGCAAGGATGGGGTTCTCTCCCTGCACGGCGCCGGTGGCCGGGGAACGATCTTTCTTCGCGAGGGCTTTGTCGTCAACGCCCGCCTTGGCCGGGTCGATGGCGAGAAGGCCTTTTTCCGCCTGCTCGGCTGGACGGAAGGGGAATTCTGGTTCTCACCGGGGGGCATCGATGTCGAGG
>DIVU01000227.1 GCA_002423365.1 Desulfuromonadaceae bacterium UBA6124
TCTTCCAGGCCAGCCAGGGGATGGGATAAAACCGTAAGGAGCAAGGTGTGAGGCGTGAGGGGGAAGATCTTTAGCTCCTCACCCCTCACTCCTCTCTCTTGACTGATTAAAAGGAGCACAAATGAACTGCCTTAAACCAAAGGCTCGACTGAACCAGAAGGGCTTCACCCTCATCGAAATCATGGTTGTCGTCGTCATTCTCGGCATTCTCGCCGCCATCGTCGTACCGCGCCTGCTGGAGCGGCCCGAGGAGGCGCGTCGGACCAAGGCGGCGATGGACATCAAGGGACTGGAGGAAGCGATCGGCCTGTTCAAGCTCGACAACGGCTTCTATCCCAGTACCGAGCAGGGGTTGCAGGCGCTGGCCACGAAGCCGGAGACCGGCCGCATCCCGCCCCGTTACCACGAAGGGGGCTACCTGAAAAAAGTCCCCACCGATCCCTGGGGGAGTCCCTATATCTACCTGTCGCCGGGCATTCACGGCGACTTCGACATCATCTCCTATGGCGGCGACGGCGAAGCGGGGGGGGAAGGCAACAACGCGGATGTCAACAGCTGGGAACTGGAATAGCGAGCGGGGCTTCACCCTGGTCGAAACGGCGCTGGCGGTACTGCTCATCGCCCTCTTCAGCGCCCTGAGCATCCCCCTGATGGGACGGCTGGGCGATGGCGCCCTTGATGGCGCGGCGCGGCGGCTGGCCGGCACGGTGAAATATCTCTACAACGAGTCCGCCCTCTCCGGCCGCCCTTACCGGCTGACCTTCGACCTGGAGGAAGATGTCTATCGGGCGGCGCGCCTGGAAGTCGACGGCACGCTGACCGACGAGGGGACGGGGCCGGCCCGGCAACAGCGCCTCAAGAGCGGGGTGCGCTTCAGGAACCTGAGCATCGCCGGGCGCGGCACCTTCAGCAGCGGCGAGATTACCGCCGACATTCTGCCGGTGGGCTATATGGAAGAAACAACCATCCGCCTCGGCGACGACAAGGACCGGGTACTGACCCTGCGCATCAACCCCTTTACCGGCATCACGGAAATTCATGAGGGGGATCGTGAGTTCTGAGCGGCATCCCCGCGCGGGGGGCTTCACCCTGCTCGAAGTCATGATCGCCCTGGCCATCGCCGGCATCGCCCTGATCGCCCTGTTGTCCCTGAGCAACCGTTCCATCGCGGTCAACGAGCGCTTGCAGAAGATCACCCAGGCGACCCTGCTGGCCCAGGACAAGATGGGGGAGACGGAAGCGGCTTTCGAGTCCGGTACCCTGAGCGAGGATGAGGTCGAAGGCGTTTTCGACCCCCCCTTCGAGGCTTTCCGCTGGCGCATCGCCTATGAGCCGACCCCGATCCCCACGATCCGCATGGTGACGGTGCGGGTTTTGTGGGGGGATGAGAAAAAGAACGAAGAGGTGACGATTGATTCCTTCCTCTTCTGAGCAACGCCGGGCCGGATGGAACCGTTCCTCGGGCTTCACTCTGATCGAGGTACTGATCGCGGTGGCCATCACCAGTCTGGTGCTGATGGCAATCTACGGCGTCTTCGCCTCGGTCGACGGCGCCCGGCGGCGCCTGACCAACGACAGCGAAGCCTATCATCGGGCGCGAGTCATTTTCGACCGCATCGGCCGGGAGGTGCGCGGCGCCTACCTCCAGCCGAACAACCTCGAGACGTACCTCGAAGGGCGCGGCGGTGACCGGCGGGAGCCCTATCTGACCCTGACGACGACAGCGACCACTCCGCAGGGGGATGGCGGCGGACTCTCCCAAGTTCGCTACGAATGGCTGGAAGACACCGAAAACGCCAAAGAAACCCTGGTCCTGACGCGCCGTGAAAGCGGTACGCGGCGACCGGAAGAAAGCGGCCGGGAGGGCTATCGCCTGGCCACCGGCATCGAAGAAGTATGGCTGCGCTTCCATGACGGCACGGACTGGAAAGACGACTGGGACTCCCGCAGCCAGGGCCCGCCAAAACGGGTGGAAATCGCCATGCGCATCCGCTCCGGCGACCTCGAAGTCCCCTTCCGTTCAAGCTTCGAACTTCCCGTCATTCAGGGGCGCCGATGAAAGTGTTGCGTCAGGAATCGGGGATGGTCCTGCTGCTGGTGCTGGTGGTGGTGACCCTGCTCACCGCGCTGGTGGTCGAGCTGGCCTTTTCGACCCTGGTCGATCTGCGCCTGACCGAAACCTTCCGCGACTCGACCCGCGCCTACTACCTGGCCAAGGGCGGGGTACGGGCCGGGCGGGGAATTCTGCGCATGGACATGAACAGCTATGACGCCCCCGGCGATCCTTCGGAACTCTGGAGCCTGGGGGTCGCCCAGTATCCGGTGGCCGAAGGCTACCTCTCGGTCACCATCGAGGACCTGGGCGGACGAATCAACCTCAATGCCCTGGTCGGCGCCGGCAACGTCAATCCCGTGGTCAAAAGTCAGCTTCGGCGGCTTTTCGAGGAACTCGCCATCGAGCAAGGGGAAGAACTGATCGCCGCCCTCGTCGACTGGCTCGACCCGGACGACCGGATCTACGTCGACCCCGACGGGCGCCGCGCCGTGGGCGCCGAGGCCGGGCACTACCTGGGCGGGGAGAAGCCCGTTCGCTGCAAGAACGGTCCCCTCGACAATCTCGAGGAACTGCTGCTGGTGCGCGGCTTCACGCCGGAAGTTTTCAAAGAAATCGCCCCTTTCGTGCGACTCCACGGCGACACCAAGATCAATATCAACAGCGCCGCCGCCGAGGTGCTCATGGCCCTGTCGGAAGATCCGGAAATCACCCGCGACGCGGCCGAAGCAATCCTCGAACGGCGCGCGAGCACACCCTTCAAAACCCCGGCGGAGTTGACCTGGCTCAACGAACTCTCGGGCCTCGCCAACCTGCTGCGCGAGCCCTTTACCGTGACCAGTGACATCTACCGCATCGAAACCACGGCCACGGTCAACGACGGCGTTCGCCGGGCCGAGGCCATCGTCACCAAAACCGGCGACCAACTGCTTTATCTGAAAGTGGATTAGGAGAACCATGGCGAGACGACTGATCGGCATCGATATCGACGCCCGGCATATCCGCGCGGTCCTGATCGAGGAAAACCAGGGCAAGACGACCCTGGTCAACGCCCGACGCGAACCCCGCAGCGAGGGGGAAGACCTGGCGGAGAGCCTGCGCCACATTCTCGGCGAAACCCGTCTCGGCGACCGGCTGGCCGCGGCGCTCCCGGCGGGATGCGCCTACTTCCGGCGGCTGCATTTCCCCTTTGCCGACGAGAAGAAGATCGCCGCCGCGCTCCCCATGGAACTTTCCCTGCAACTGCCCACCACCGGCGAAGGCCTCGCCTTCGCCATGGAGAAACCGGTCGCCGGCGAACTCGGCTTCACCCTGACGGCGGCGACCGTCGATCGTTCGACGGTGGCGGCGACGCTGGAACCCTTCGACCGCCGGGAAATCCCTCTCAACATCCTCGGTCTGACCCCCCATAGCCACGCCCGGGGCTTGAGCGAGCTCATCCCCAACGGCCTGCTGGCGATTCTGGGGGAGGCGGAGACCGTCCTCGCCCTGGTCGACGGCGGCGAGGTCATCGACCACCGGCTGCTGCCGCAATCCGCCCCGATTGACAACGCCCGCCTGGCCGAGGAACTCGGACACGCCGGGAACGCCCTGCGCGCCGCCCACGGCCTGGAACATCCGGCCTGGCTGCTGATCGGCGACGGTGCCACAGCTGAGCTCGCCCAGGCCCTGCGCGAGCGGGGCGAGGCGGCGGAAGTCCCCCGGATCGAACTGGGCGGCCAACCCCTGGCGGCGGAATTCCTGCCAGCTCTGGCCCTGGCCTGGCGCGCCGGGCTCAACGAGCGGGAGCGGGCCTTCAATCTACGCACCGGCGAGTTCGCCCTGAAGAGTGAATGGGGACGGTTGAAAAAACGTCTGACGGCCATGGCCGTCCTCCTCGGCTGCTCCCTGCTGCTCCTGGGCGCCTCGGCCTATCTCAATTACGCGCAAAAGGCCCGCGTCGCCGAAAATCTGCGCCAGGAGATGCAACAGCTCTACCGCGCTACCTTCCCCGGCACCCAGGCGATTGTCGACGCCCCCTTGCAGATGCGCGCGCAACTGGAGGAACTGCGCAAGATCGCCCGGCTGCTCGGCACCGGCGAGGGCGCTTCGGCGCTGACGGCTCTCGATGAAGTCTCGCGCCGCACCCCCGCCGACATCACCGTCGACATCCGCGATTTCAACTACACGGCGGAAGCGGTCCGCCTCGAAGGGGTGACCGGCTCCTTCGATGCCATCAACCGCCTGAGCGCAACCCTGGGCGAATCGCCCCTCTTCGCCGAAGTACGTATCGACGACGCGCGCATGAGCCTGGATGGTAAACAGGTCGATTTCCGACTCTCCCTTCCCCTGCGCAAGGAGCCTTAAGCCATGTTCCATCAACTGAGCCAACGGGAACGTCTGATCCTGCTCGCCGGCGGACTCTTTCTGCTGGTGGTGCTTGGCTGGTTCGCCGTCATTTCCCCCTACCGCCAGGCGATGGCCGCGCTGGACGGGAAAATCGCCGCCCGCCAAAATCAGCTGGAGGATCTGCGCGGCCTGCAACAGCAGTACCTGCAACTGAAGCAGAGCCTCGAACAGGCCGAGCGGCGGATGGACCAGGCCACGACCTTCTCCATCTTCGCCTTCATGGAAAACCTGGCGGCCCGCCACGTCGACCGCGCCAACCTCGTTTCCATGCGCCCACAACCGGCGACGGAAAGGGAAGGATTCCGTGAGGAATCGGTGGAGATCAAGCTCGATCGGGTCGGCCTGGGACAACTGGTCGGCCTGCTGCAAGACATGGAAACCGCCGAGTCCCCCTTGCAGGTCAAGAGCCTGCGCATCAAAACCCGCTTTGACGATAGGCGCCGCCTCGATTCCGTGCTGACCGTCGCCGCTTACGGAAGAAGTCAATGAAATCTTTGATCCCATCTTGGCGCCGCCCCGCCGACGGCCGGCCCGACGCGAGCGGACGGGACCTCTGGCCACTGCTCCTTTGGGCCTCGCCGGTGCTGCTCGGCGGCTGGCTCCTAGGCCTGCTTATCTGGTTCCCGTCCGCCGCCCTGGAAACGCGCCTGGAACAGGAGGCGAACCGCCACCTGCGCGGCCAGGGGCGACTGGAGCTCGAAGGACTGACCCCACGCCTCCCCTTCGCCGTCGGCGTCCGCGCGGGCACCTTGAACCTTGCGCGACCGGCCATGGCGATCGCGGCCGAAGATATCGCCGCCGCTCCCCTCTGGCGCTCCCTCTTCGGCGGCAATCCCGGCCTGAGTTTTTCCGCTCGGCTGCTGGGGGGGGAGGCCCAAGGCTTCGCCCGTCGCGACGGCGAGCTCAACCTGAAGCTGCGCGATCTGCGCCTGGCCTTGCCGCTGCTGGAAAATTCAAAACTGGCAGTTGAAGGAACTCTGAACCAAGGCACCTTCACCGGCCTCTGGCCGCCTCGGGACGGAAGCGAGAGCCGCTTGCTCCTGACCCTGACCGGGGTCCGCCTCACCGGCCTGAACACGCTCGGTTCGACCAGTGACGCCCTGGAGTTGGGGACCCTGGAACTGGTCGGCGCCGGCCAGGGCAAAGCCTTCAAGATCGAACGCCTGGAAGCCCTCGACGGCCACCTGATCGGCACCGGCAGCGGCTCGTTGCTCCTCGCCGACCAGCTCCCCGCCAGCCGGATGAATCTGACCCTGAACCTGAAAACCACGGCGGAGATGGACGGACAGTTACGGGAACTCCTCACCGTCCTCGTCCCCCCC
>DIVU01000121.1 GCA_002423365.1 Desulfuromonadaceae bacterium UBA6124
GACTTCCGGGAAGTCGGTCAGTACCTGCTCCTTCAGCGCCGAGACGTGGGGGCCGCCGAAGACGGTACGGATGCCAGGGAGTTCGCTTTTCGCCAGCCGCGCCAACCGGGCGCCGTCGAGAAAGCTGGAGGTGGTGCAACTGAAACCGATCCAGCCCGGCCGCGTGCTGCGTAAAAGCTCACGGATACGGCTTTCCGCGTCGGGATGGGCGTGGCAATCGACGAGATCGACGGCGAAACCCTGCCGCTCCAGCCAGGCGGCGATGCTCGCCAGTCCCAAAGGGGGCATGATGTTGGCCAGCCGCGAAATGTCGCGCCCGGCCGCTTCCGCCTCGTAGCCGAGGGGATGCACCAGCAGGATGCGTTCAGCGGCGGCCATGCCCCCTCCGCGGCTTGTCGAAAGCGATCAGCTTGTCCCAGAGCAGCCCGCGAAAGCCGAAGTCCTGCATCACCTGCATGCGCTTCTGCCCCTCGGAGGGGGGGAAGATGCGGTCGCGACAGCCGTGAAAGTCCTGTTCGATGGTCGCGTTCATCCATTCCCGGTCGAGGCCGGGGGCAAAGTAGTAGAGGGGATGGAGCAGCGACTGCTCGGCCGTCACCAGCCCCTCGCGGATGGCGCGGGCGTGCAGGGGGGACTTGCTCAGCAGGCGGATGCCGGAAAAGGCGAAGACCACGGTGTGTTCCAGCCGCGCCAGATTGGCGAGGCCTTCGCGCACCGTCGCCTCGGTTTCACCGGGACCGCCGAAGATGACGAAATGGGCGCAGGGGAGGCGTGCAGCGACGCAGGCGCGGTTGACCGCCTCGACCTCGGCGAAGGTGAAGCCCTTGGCCAGTCCTTGCAAGGTTGCGTCGCTGGCGGCGTCGGTCCCCAGTTCCAGGGCGTAGAGGCCGGACTCCTTGAGCAGGGCCAGTTCCGGGGAACCGAGCCCCTGGGGACGGAAGAAGGCGCTCCAGCGCAGACGCACGCCGCGCCGCAGAATCTCCTCGGCCACCGTCAGGTAATGACCGGCCGGGTCGTTGAAGATGGAATCGGTGAAGAAGAGATGGTCGATGCCGTGTTCCCGTTGCAGGCGCTCGATGTCGTCGACCACCGCCTCGGGCGGACGGCAGCGAAAGACCTTGCCTTCGAGGCCGGGATAGGTGCAGTAGGCACAGTGAAAGGGGCAGCCGCGCTTGGTTTGCAGATTGGCCATCCCCGAGCGTTCGCGGTAGAAGGCGACCAGCTCCGGCACCAGCAGCGGTGCCGCCATCTCCTCTCCGGAAAGCCCCGCCCCCGGCTCGCTCGCTAGATGCGGCAGCGGCCGCCCCGCCGCCCACTCCTCCAGCAACCCCACCAGCACCCGCTCCCCTTCGCCAACGACGCCGCAGTCGGCGCCGAGGTAGTCGAGAATCGCCTCGGGCATAATCGAGAAGGCCGGGCCGCCGACGATCAACGGCGCCTTCGTCGTCTCCCGCACCAGGGCCGTCAGCCTCCGGGTGCGGGCGAGATACCAGCCCTCCTCGCCATCGAAGGAGTCGACGTTGTCGATATTGCGCAGGGAGAGGCAGACGATCTCGGGGGTGAAATCCAGCAGGGCCGCGCGCAACGCTTCCTCGGACTGGTGGGCGGCGAGAAAATCGAACTGGCGCAAGGTATGTCCCGCCTGGTCCAGCGCCCCGGCGATCACCGCCATCCCCAGGGGATAGACCGGATAGGGCTCGGTGACGACGTTGGCGGAGAGGAGGAAAACCCGGCTCATGCCGGCGTCCCGGCCGTCCTGAAGCCGCGCCGGGTGCGGGGGTTGTAGCGGCGGTAGGTGCCGTCGTCCATCTCCCGGCGCATCACGGTCTTGAACAGCTCCCCCATCCGCAGGGCATAGCCGCCGCCGGCGTAGAAGGTGTCCCAGGCGTAATAGAACATTTCCTGCAACTTCTCCGGCGACATCTGCTTCGGTTGAAAGACCACTTTATCGGCGCTGTAGTCGAGCCAGTTGTTGGAGAGGATGCGCCCTTCGCGCTCCAGTTGGGCGCGGATCGGCGAATGGGGGAAGGGGGTCATGATGGTGAATTCGGCGACGTCGAGCTCCACTTCGAGGAGGAAGTCAACCAGCCGTTTGATATCGCCCTCGTCCTGGTCGTCGGTACCGAGAATGATCGTCCCCTCGATGCCGATGCCGTGCTCCTTGAGGCGGCGAATGCGGTTGCGGATGGTGTCGGAGGTGTCGAAGACCGCCTGATAGACGTACCAGGCGCCGGCGTCGGCGGCCAGCTTGAGGATTTCCGGGTCGTCGAGGATCGGGTGGGAAACCCACTTCTTCTTCAGCGGGATCATCGCCGTGAAGAGCTCTTTCAGCCACTGGCGGTCTTGGGCCAGGGAGTTGTCGACGATGAAGAGGCGGTTGTTCTCGATCGCCTCCATCTCGGCGATGACCTGATCGACCGGCCGCGGCCGGAACTTTTTGCCGCCGAGGTAGCCGGTGCAGCAGGGGAAGCAGTCGAACTTGCAACCGCGCGAGGCGTGCACCAGATCGAGCATCTGCACCCCCCGGTAGTTGTAGAGCTCGCGCTTGAGGAGGTCGCGGCGTGCGGTGCCGACCAGGCGGATGTCCGGATGGTTGTTCATGTAGTCGTAGACCGGCTGGAGTCGCCCGGCCTGGAAATCGTCGATGACCGCCGCCATGCGCCCTTCGGCTTCGCCGAGAAAGACAGCGTCGGCGTGAAGCGCCACCTCTTCAGCATGCAACATCACGGCGATGCCGCCGAAGATCACCGTGCGCCCCTGCTCGCGAAAGCGGCGGGCAATCTCGAAGGCACGGGGGAGCTGGCAGCTGAGCATCACCGACAGGGCGACCAGATCGGCGCTCGCAGCGAAATCGACGGCTTCCAGATTCTC
>DIVU01000074.1 GCA_002423365.1 Desulfuromonadaceae bacterium UBA6124
CGTCGCGCATCTCGCGATAGAGTTCTTCCCCCTCGCGGCAGCGTTCGCCGATGCCGCAGAAGACCGAAACACCCTCGTGTTCGCCGGCCATGTTGTGGATCAGTTCGGTGATGAGGACTGTCTTGCCGACACCGGCGCCGCCGAAAAAACCGGCCTTGCCGCCTCGTTCCAGAGGGGCGAGAACATCGATGGCCTTGATGCCGGTGGTGAAGATTTCCTCGCGGGTCGAGCGCTCGGCCAGGGGCACCGGCTTGCGGTGGACGGAGCGCCGCTCCGCGTTGGGCAGCGGCTCCCCCCGGTCGATGGGATCGCCGAAGACGTTGAAGGCGCGGCCGAGAATCTCCGGCCCGACCGGCACCCGCAACGGCTCGCCGCAGTTGGTGACGACGGCGCCCCGGGACAATCCCTGGGTGGGGGTGAGGGCGACGCCCCGTACCCGTCGGGCGTCGAGATGGAGGGCGACCTCGATGACGACCTCGCCGTTATCCCCGGCCTGGAGCAGGGTGTCGACGCGGGGGAGTTCGCTGTCGAAACGGACATCCACCACCGAGCCGCGCACGGCGACGACGGTTCCCGGATTGTGGTTCACATCGGCCATAAAGGGGTTCTCATTGCGCGGGGGTTGGTCAAGGGGCTGGAAACGATTATTCTTTAATCATAGCCTCTCCACAGGAAAGGTCCAGCGAAGTGGCGGAAGGGACTGGTCGACTTTGGGATTGCCGCGACCGCGCCTTGCGGGTTAACTTGTCCCTGCCGATAGATTGAAATGGAGGGTGGAGAGATGATTCAGCTGATTGTCAATGCCGATGATCTGGGGAGTGGGCCGGAGCGGGACCGGGGGATTTTTCGCTGTTTCGAGCAAGGGATTGTCACCAGTGTTTCGCTTTTGGCCAACGGCCCGCACTTCACCGAAGCGGCGCGCGAGGCCGGTCGCCTGGGAATGCCGCTGGGCGTTCACCTGAATCTCTCGGAAGGGCGGGCGCTGACCGGCGTTATTCCCGGGCTCACCGACGAATCCGGGAAATTTCCCGGCAAGGCGGATCTGCGGCGGATTCTCGCCGCCGGCGATTTCGACCGCCAAGGCGTGCGGCGGGAGCTGGCGGCACAAATCGACCGCGTGCGCCAGGCCGGATTGATTCCCGATCATCTCGACAGCCACCAGCATTTCCTTCTCTTTCCCGCCGTGACCGAACTGGTGCTCGATCTCGCCCGTGACGAAGGCATTCAGGCCCTGCGGCGGCCGGTGCCGGCGGAAAATCCCCGGCGCGATCCGCCGCCGCCCCTGGGGGACGAACTGGCTCTCTACCGGCGTCTGGCTCCCGCCGCTTCGGCGCAAATCGACGGGGCCGGGTTCTTCGCGCCGCAAGGACTGTGGGGCATGACCATCCTCGATCGGCTTGACAACCAGGCGCTGCTGGCGCTTTTGGAAGAGATGCCGGACGGGGTCTGGGAACTGATGGTGCATCCCGGCTATCGCGACGCGGGGCAGCCCTTTTCCGGCCCGGAGCGGGTGCGGGAAATCCTGGCCCTGACCGATCCGCGCATGACCCGACTTGTCCGTGAAAAAGAAATCCGCCTGACCAATTTCGGAGCCTGCGCATGCGCATCCTGATTCTTTCCCCCCGGCAGGACCGGGCCACCGGCAATTACGTGACCGCCCGCCGTTTCCAGCGGGGACTGGAAGGTTTCGGACACAGCGTCAGGCTTGCGGAGATCGCTCCGGAGCCGGCGCCTGTGGCCGAGGAAGTCGCCGTCTTCGCCCCCGATCTGGCGATTCTGCTCCACGCCTACCGCACCGGCCGCCCCTGGCTGGAGAGCGGCGCCAAGAGGCCTTTTCTCGTGCTGTTGACCGGGACCGATGTTCATCAGGGCCTGGATGACCCCGAGCAACGTCCCTGGATTCTGCGGGTCTTCCGTGAAGCCGCCGTCGTGGCGATCCAAAATCCGCTGACCTGCGCGAAGCTCCGCCGCGATTATCCGGAACTTGGGGCACGCCTGCATTATCTTCCTCCCGGCATCGAACTGGGGGGGGCGCCCTATGCCTTGCGTACGCTTCATGGGGTCCCGTCGGAGACTTTTCTCTTCTTCTGCCCGGCGAGCCTGCGGCCGGTCAAGGGGGTGCTAGAGTTGCTCGAACTCTTCGATCCCCTGGCCCGTGAACGGCGGGAGTTCATCGTTGCCTTCTGTGGCCCGGAACTGGACGCGGACTATGCCCGCCGCTTCCATGTCGCCCTGAACGCGCGTCCCTGGGCCAGGTATCTCGGTATCATCCCCGCCGAGGCCATGCCCGCCGCCATGGCGGAAGCGGACGTCATCCTCAACAATTCCGTCGCCGAGGGCCTGCCCAACGCCCTGCTCGAAGCGACGGTGGTTGGGCGGCCGATTCTCGCCCGCGACATTCCCGGCAACGCGGCGGTGGTGCGCCCGGGGGAAAATGGTCTGCTTTATGGGGATGGAGAGGAGTTTCTGGCGTGTGCCTCGCGGCTGCTCGACGACGACGCCCTGCGTGCGGTGCTTTCCCGCTCCGATTCGGACGAGTATCGTCCCGAGCGGGAGGCGGCAGAGCTTCGGCGGTTATGTGAACTGATGCTGGGGAAGGTCTAGCTTTTTACTCGGTCCAGCCGTGCAGCATGGTGCGGAAGCGGGACCAGAAAGTGACGCCGAGGGTCGAGAGATAAACGTGCAGGAGGAGAAAGGCCATGATCGCGCAGCCGACGATCCAGTGGATGGCGATGAGGCCTTTGATGCTGCCGAACATGTCGATGATTTTCCACGGGGGGGAGAGGGATTTCAGGGCCATGCCGGTGACCATCTGCACCGGGAAGAGGCCGAGCATGACCAGCAGATAAAGGGGTTTTTCGATAGGGTTGAACTTGTTGTCCGATGTCGGCTGGTGCGGGTCGGGCTCGCCATGGAAGTAGCCGCCGAAATAATAGCGCAACTGGGCGCGCAGCTTGGTGCTCAACTCCCCTCTGCGCGGCAGATAAAGAGTGCCGAGACTGCCGGCGATGATGGCGTGATAGAAAAACCAGACGAAAAAACTTAAGGTGACGAGCAGCCCGGCGGTGTTGTGGACTTCGATGGCGATGCGGAAGTTGGGCACGATATGAATCTGCCCGGGAAAACGCAACTGCGCGCCGGTTCCGATCAGAACCAGCACGCAGATGCCGTGGAAGCCATGCCAAAGACGTAAAAAAAGGGGATGGATGTAGTCTTTCCTGGCGACGGCCATGGGGCGATCCTCGGACCGGCCCGGGGCCGGTGGGTTACACGGTTAGTGTTTCTCCTCGATCTCTTCCCACCCGTCCCACATTGGCTTGAAATGCGCCCAAGGAGTGACGCCCAGGGTGGCCAGATAGACATGGGTGAAGACGAAGGCGCACAGGGCGCAGGCGCAGAGGAAGTGCAGATTGACCAGAATCTTCAGGCCGCCGACCATGTTCACCAGGCTCCAGGCCGGGGCGATATAGAGCAGGGCCAGCCCGGTGAGGGTCACCAGCGGGACGAGCATCAGCATAATGACCATGTAGGCCGATTTTTGCAAGGCGTTGAATTTGTTTTCCGGCGTGGCGTGATGGGGGTTGGGGCGGCCGCGGAAGAAGTTGAAGAAGTAGTAGACCCCCTGCAGCCAGAGGCCGCGCTGGATGTCTTGCTTGCCGGGGATGTAGAGCTTGGCCAGGGAACCGGCGATCAGGGCGTAGTAGCCGAACCAGAGGACGAAGGAGAGGGCGACCACGATGCCGGCGGTATTGTGCAGGCGGATCGCCGACTTGTACGTGCCAAAGAGGTTCACGTACTCGGGGAAGCGGATCTGTAACCCGCTCAGTATCAGGGTCACGATTCCCAAAGCGTGGAGCCAATGCCAGATGCGTACCGGGGTCGGATTCAGATAGATTTTGTGCGTCGTCATGGCCGTCACCTCTTCGACATTTGAAAGCGGAAACTTGCGGGCCTCTTTTATCAATCTTACATGGAAAGTGCCGCTCGGCAAGGGGCGGTCCGGTTTCTATCGGCTCTCACAGCCACTTCTTCCCCCGGAAAAACCTCAGCATCCCCAGCGCGCAGAGGACGCTGAAACCCCAGAAGGCGGCGTAGCCCCAGCGCCAGCGCAGTTCGGGCAGGTAGTCGAAGTTCATGCCGTAAACGCCGGCGAGAAAGGTGAGGGGGATGAAGATGGTGGCGATGATGGTCAGCACCTTCATGATTTCGTTCATACGATTGCTGACGCTCGACAGGTACAGGTCGAGCATCCCCGCGAGCATGTCGCGGAAGGTTTCCACGGTGTCGATAATCTGGATGGTGTGGTCGTAGACGTCGCGCAGGAAGATGCCGGTACTCTCGGCGATGAGCGGCGATTCAGCGCGTTGCAGGCGACCGATGAGTTCGCGCAGCGGCCAGACCGATTTGCGCAGCAGGATCATCTCGCGTTTGAGGTTGTGGATCTGGTGCAGGGTCTCGGGCGAGGGGCGGCTGAGCAGTTCGTCTTCGAGCTGTTCGATTTCGTCGCCGAATTTCTCCAGGATGAGGAAATGGCCGTCGACAATGGCGTCGATGAGGGCGTAGGCGAGGTAGTCGGCCCCGTGCTTACGGATTTTCCCCCGGTTGCCGCGCAGGCGTTCGCGCACCCCGTCGAAAAGATCTCCCTCCTGCTCCTGAAAGGTCAGGAGGTGGTTGTGCCCGACAATCAGACTGACCTGCTCGATGCGGATGTCCGTGCCGTTTTCGGGCAGGCTGAGCATCTTCAGGACCAGAAAGAGAAAGTCGTCGTGCTCCTCGTACTTGGGGCGATGGCTAGTGTTGAGGATGTCTTCCAGAACCAGCGGGTGCAGTCCGAAGATCGCGCCGCATTTCTCCAGAATATCCACCTGATGGATGCCGGCGATATCGACCCAGCAGACCTGCGGGCCGGCGGGGCAGGCGGCGCAGTCCTCCACCCGGCGCGGGGTCTTTTCCGTCAGGCGTTCGGCGTCGTATTCGAAGACGGAAATTTTTACCGTTTCAACCTTGCGGTCGCCGACGTGAACCAGGGTGCCGGGCGAGGCGCCGATCTTTTTGTGATGGGTACGGATGACTTTTTTGCGCATGCGACTTCTCCCGGCGGTCTGTCGTGATAGTGGAAGTTTCCGAAAGCATAGCGCTTCTTGCCGGACCGGTCCATCTGATGAAGAAATTCAGCTTCCCCCTTGCGGTTTGCACGCGCGTTGATTAGAATTCAAAGGTTCCAAAAATCGGTGAGGAGGTTGGGGATGATTCTGGTGCGTTTCGAGGATGGTACTTTTCGCAAGGTTCCCGTCGATCTGCTCGGCAAGATGATCGCTTCCAGAGAGATCACCCACTTCCGCCGTTCCTCGGGTTGGGTCGACGCGACGGGGGACCAGGTGCGCACCCATTTTTCCCCTTCCTATCAGGGGCCGGAGCGGCGGCGCCGTCCTCGCGGGCAGGGGCAGTAGTCGAGCATTCCACAATAAAAACATAAAAAAAGCCGGGGCGGCCATCCCGGCTTTTTTTTATGGCTTAGAACTCGAAGGCCAGTTGCGCGGTGGTGGTGTGGACGGGATCGTTCCCTTCTCCCCGGCCGTCGCTGTGCAGATATTCCAGCGCCAGCGAGGTGTTGCGGAAAAGGCCGTGGGCGACGACGATGCCGTGTCGTCTGGCGTCGTCGAGAAAATCCATGGCGTGCTCGGCCTTCACCGCCACTTCCCATCCTTCCGCCGGGGTCAGGGCCAGTTCCAGGTTCCAGGTGCGGGGACGGCGGCCGGTCAGGCCGCTCGGTTCGTC
>DIVU01000054.1 GCA_002423365.1 Desulfuromonadaceae bacterium UBA6124
GGGGATGCTGGCCGATGGCGACGGCGGGGAAGAAGCCGTCGAGGAGCACCCGGGTGAGCAGCTCGCGACGCAGTTGCGTGGTCAGGGTGCGGGCGAAGAGGCTGGAACCGCGGCTGGCGAGACTGATGGGGTACTGCTCGAGATCGCCGTCGGCAAAGAGCTTTTCCTTGCCGAGACGGCAGGCGTGAACCAGGGAGTGGAACTGCCAGTTGTCGATCTTCTGCCCCTGGCCTTCGAGTTCGGCCTTGAGATGGTGGGCCAGGGCCAGATCCATGTTGTCGCCGCCGAGGAGCAGATGGTCGCCGACGCTGACCCGCTCCAGGTGCAGTTCGCCGTTCCGCTCGGCCACCGCCACCAGGCTGAAGTCGGCGGTGCCGCCGCCGACGTCGCAGATCAGCACCAGATCGCCGGGGCTCACCTGTTCGCGCCACTGGTTGCCGTGGCTGTCGATCCAGTGGTAGAAGGCGGCCTGCTGCTCTTCGAGCAGGGTCACTTCCCCCCAGCCGGCGGCTTCGGCGGCCAGGTGGGTGTGCAGGCGCGCCACCTCGTCGAAGGAGGCGGGGACGGTAAGGACGATCTCGCAGTCTGCCAGGTCAGGCGCTTCCCCGGACGCTTCCAGGTGACGGAAAAAGGCCTGACGCAGATGCTCCAGATAGCGGCGGGAGGCGGTCAGGGGGGAGATTTTCCGTTCCCCGAGATCGGATTGCCAGGGGAGCAGGGGCTGTTCCGGGTCGATGTTCGGATTGCACAGCCAGGATTTGGCCGAGGTCACCAGCCGCTCGGGAGACAAGGCACCGTGGGCGCGGGCGAATTCGCCGACCACGGCGGTCAGGGGCAAGCCTTCCTCCCAGGGGAGCCGGGCGCCGGCGGCGGCCGCTTCCTGCTCCAGGGGGAGATAGATGGCTGACGGCAGGGTCTCCCGCTCACCGAGGGACTGGAAGGAAAGGAGTTGGGGGACGGGCAGCACCTGGGGGGACTTGTCGCCGTCGAGGGCGCGGTAGGCCAGGGCCGAGTTGGAGGTGCCGAGGTCGATGCCCAGGGCGAAGCGTTTGCTCATGGTTCCGTTCTCCCTGGGCCTAGGCGATTTCCACTTCGGCCGGGGCGATCACTTCGCGGGCCTCGTCGGTGAGTTGGGGCAGGTTCACGCGGGCGGTCTTCCAGCCGCGATGCAACACCCGGCCGGTGAAGGGAGGATGCTCGGGAACCTTGCCCACCAGCCGGTAGGCGCGAGCGTCGAAGTCGGCGGCCAGGGTCAGGTCTTCCCCTTCGGCACCGGGATGGAGGGCGCGGATATCGAAGCTTTCGGCCAGCACTTCCTTGCAGCCCTGATGTACCACCCGCGCGACGGCGCCGATCTCTTCGTTGGCATAGGGGGTGATATCATCCATGACGAAATCGACCAGCCGCCCTTTTTCCTGCAAGCGCCCGAGAAACTGCACCACCTGGGCCTGGGCGAGCTTTTCCGGGGCGGGACGGGGCACGACCGGTTCCGTCGGCGCGGCGGCAGCCTTCACCGGCGCGGTCGGCTCGACCGCCGGTTTGCGCCGGAAGAGGGCGACCAGTTGCAGTAGCGCGGCGATACCGAGCAGGGCGACGGCGGCGATGTGCAGTTGCGGAAGAAGTTCGGGATTTGGGGGGAGGAGTTCGGGAAAAAAGAAGAGGACGGCGACCAGGGCCAGTCCGGCCAGGGTAAAGAGGATACTCATGGGTTCTCTCCGGAAAATGGAAGGCAATGGGATAAAGGTTGGTTACCGTCCCGCCGGGGAGCCGTTGGTCAGGGGGCGGGTGAAGGCTTTTATGATGGTCCAGCTGACTTCACTNNAGTCGCCGTCGGTCACGGTGATGGCGAAACGTCCCGTGGTCTGCGGCTTGACGAACATCCCTTCGGTAAAATCCCGGCTCCAGCGCAGGCTGCCATCCGCTTCCCGGGCATTGACCTTGAAGGTCACTCGGGTGATGGGCTGATCGGTGCCGTTGTAGAGCTTGCCGAAAAAGGTGCCCTTGTTGATGCGCCCTTCGACCTGAAGATTCCGCAGCTCTTCCGGCGCCATCTCGAATTCTTCCAGCTTCGGCCGGGGGGCGGCGGGGTCGTCTAGCGGGGTCTTTTTATTCCCCTCGATGAGCCAGGTTTTGCCGCTGCGTTTGTCGATCTGGTAGGTCACCCCTTCTTCATTAACCACCAGGGCGAAGCGGTTATTGGAGGAATGGACGAAAAAGACCAGGGCCATGCCGAAGACCATGATCGAGACTGTAGAGATAATCGTTTTGCGCATGTAGATTCCCTGTGGCGTAAGAGATTAACGGTCGCGTCGGGACGCGATTGTGAGTCCGTTAAATTACCGCAACAAGGCGCGCAAGTCCAGAACCTTATGGGAAAATGCCCCTTCCGGTGTCTTCTCGCCGGGGAAAGAGTCGGCGGAAAAATCCCCCATCTTTTGGAACCGAGGCCTGCTTCAGTCCCTCGCGCGCCAGCGTGAGGCCGGGGTCGAGGCGCAGGGCTTCGCGGAACTCGTCCACCGCCTCGGGAAACTGGCGGGAATCGAACATCATGCAGCCTTTGTAGGCATGGCCGTGCGCACTGCGTTCCAGGCCGAGTGCCCGGTTGACGGTCTGCCGGGCCTTGTCGCGACGAGTCTGACCGGCGCCGTCCCGGGGATCGCGATAAAGCGCCCAGGCCAGATGGGCCAGCCACACGCCGTTGAAGGGTTCGAGGTTGCAGGCCTCGCGCAGAGCCTGTTCCGCCGCCCCCCATTCCTGGCGTTCGAGGTACGCCAGCCCGGCTTTGGCCTGGACTTGGGCGTGTAGGCGGTCGGGCGCGACGGGGAGGGGGCTTTGTCCGAGAAGTTCGTCGTAGGCGCCTTTTTTTATAGGATCGGCCAGGGTGTTGTAGGCGGTGGTGACGTCAGCGAGGATTTCCTGGGCCTGAAGTTCGGCCTCACCGGACAGACGCATCAACACCGTGGGAGCCAGACGCCGGGTGAAGTGGAAATAGCGGTCGCGCAACGAGGCCGACCTGAAGGTTGCGGGAGTCATGCCGAAGATCTCGTAATAATTCTTTTCCCGGATGCCGTCGAGAAGCGCGGCGATCTCCGCCGGTTCGGGCAGTTCCTCCCCCGGACTTCCGGCGGCGGAAGGGAGACCGGCGACATCGGGCACGGCGTCGAGCAGATCGGCAAAATTTTCGAGGGGACGGTCATCCTCTCCCGTCGGCGGCGCGTTGAAGAACCGGCGCAGGGGCAAAGCCGGGGGCGAAGCCGCAGGCGTCGGCTCTTCCGAAAGGCGCAGCATGCCGAGGGCCGAGAGGGTAAGCAACAGCGGTTCGAGGCCGTTCTGCCCGACCAGCAGCTCACGCAGGGGGCGCTTTCCGTCCAGCCCGGCAAGGAAGCGTTTTTCCCCTTCGGAGAGGGTGAGGAAATTGATGAAGCGGTAGTAGTTACCGGTCACGGCGGGGTAGCGGTAGCCCCAGTTCGCCAGTTGTCGGCGAAAGGCGGGGAGATCGCCATGGCGGTGGTAGCCCTGGTAGAAGATTTCCGGCAGGTTCACTGCCAGCGGCTGAATGCCGAGGGGGCAAGGGAAGGCTTGCTCGGTTACGGCCGTCGGCGGCTGGGAGAATCCGGCGATCAGTTCTTCGCTCAGGTAGAGCAGCTTTTCCTGCAACAGCTCGGCATGATCGAGACACCCCATCTGAACCAGAAGATCGTGACCGTGACCCGAGTCGGCGCGCAGGCAGCCGTTTTCTTCGCTGGAGATCAGGTTCCGGTGGCGCAGGAAGCGGCCCAGGTCGTCATGAAAAAAACCGGGGGCAAGATGGATGGGGACCCCGTTGAAATAGACCAGTGTGCGCTCGCCGCTGAGCCCATGCAGGCTGTGGGTACCGGTGAAACGGGTGAGAAAGGCCCGCCGCAGATGGCGGTGGATAGGCATGGCGACAGTGGTCAGCCGTGGCAGGACGAAGCGCACGGCAGCGAGCAACCGGCTCATGGGAAAAGGGGACTCCAGGTGGCGCACGGAGCCGAGCTTGCGCAGGGTCTCGACATAAGGCTCGCCGCGATAGGCGGAGGAGATGGTCAGGATGGGAATCTGCCGGTTTTGCGGGGAGCGGCGCAACGTTTTGAGAAAATCGACGGCATCCCGCGCCGGTGGCCGCAGACTTAGAAGAATCAGATCGGGGGCGTCGGGTGAAAGGCGCGCGAGGGCTTCGTCCGGTTCGTTGACCCGCTCCGTGGCCACGCCGACGAGGCGGAAATAGTTGATCAGTGTCGCGGCGGCTTTTTCATTTTTTTCGATCAGGAGTACTCGGGTCGTCATTTTGAGTCCCAGGCAAAGGGAGAGGGGGGGATTCGAACCGGCCGAAGGCTGGCGTCTCCGTAGGTGAAATTACCGCATTTTCATAAAGCTTTCAAACTTTCGCTTTCTTGAAATGGAAGATAGGGCAAGATGGACGTATTGATAATTTAATTTAATTTGAAAATATTCAATTTTGAGATTGACGAAAAGGGGCTTGCGCGATATGCCTTTGAAAGACTGTTCAAAGAAAATAAAATCTTTATAAATTAATAAGATACAGATAAGGTTTTAATTCAATGCGGGATGTTCTTTATTATGGCGAATGTTTGGAGGGGCGAGCCGATTTTCTGACTGGTTTTCTGGCGGAACATCGTTGGCGGGTCCACCCCGTCACTACTTCGGCGGCGGTGGTGGTGGATGCGCTGGACTCGATCAAAGTGGCCGTCGGCCTGATTCATCTGGAATCCATTGAGCGCGTCCAACTCCGACTGCTGGAAAGCCTGCTCCGGCGCGGGGGGGATATCGAATGGCTCATTGTCCTGCCCCGGCAATTCACTAAAGATCCCGCCCTCTGCAGGTTTATTTCCGAATCTTTTTTTGATTATCATACCCTTCCCCTCGACGGCCCGCGCCTGATCAACTCCCTCGGGCACGCCTACGGCAAGGCCATGCTCAAAACCAAGGCAGCATTCCCGCCGGTCGATTTCAGTCTATCCCTGCTCGGTCGAAGCGAAGTCATGCAGCAGCTTTTTCACCAGATGGAGAAGATTCGCGGGGTCGATACCCCGGTCTTTCTCGGCGGGGAAAGCGGCACCGGCAAGGAATTGGTTGCTCGCCTGATTCACCAGCATTCGCCCCGCCGTCACGCCCCTTTTGTCACCGTCAACTGCGGCGCCCTGCCGCCGACCCTGATTCAGAGCGAGCTTTTCGGCCATGAAAAGGGGGCTTTTACCGGGGCCGGTGAACGCAAGATTGGGAAAATCGAGGCCGCCCAGGGAGGGACGGTTTTCCTCGATGAAATCGGCGATTTGCCCCTTGAGTTACAGGCTAACCTGCTTCGATTCCTCCAGGAAAAGACCATCGAGCGCATCGGGTCGCGGCAGACCCTGGCCATCGATGCCCGGGTGATCGCCGCCACCCATATCGATCTTGAAGAGGCTGTCGGACAGGGACGTTTCCGTGAGGATCTCTATTATCGGCTCAATGTTCTCTATCTCAAGTTGCCGCCACTCCGGGAGCGGGCCGGGGATGTGGAACTGCTGGCGGAGGCGTTCCTGAAAAAATTCGTTCGGGAAAACCGGAGCCGGGTCAGGGGGTTTTCACAACAGGCGCTGCGGATCATGAACCGGCACCCCTGGCCGGGCAATGTTCGCGAACTGATCAACCGCATCCAGCGGGCCGTGGTGATGTGCGAAACCCCCTTGATCACCCCCGCCGATCTCGACCTGGAACGGCGCCTCGCCTCCCGCGCCCTGCTCACTCTCGACGAAGCGCGCCAGATCGCGGAAACGGATGCGGTACGGAACAGCCTGATGAGCAACGGCAACAACATTTCCGAAACAGCCAGGCAGCTTGGTGTCTCGCGGGTGACTCTATACCGGCTGATGGAGAAGCTGAAAATCGAAGCGCAAGGCCTGTGTCAACGCCATGATGGAGGAATTTCCCCGGGAGCCAAGAGCGATGAAATGCGGGACCATTGGACTTAAACTTGTTGTGTCATGCAGCTTGCTCATCTTCTGGTGCGGAACCGTTTCGGTCTTTGCCGCGCCACCCAACGCCCTGAGCGATAAAATCGACGAATTGCTGCTGCTGGTCGAAGCGCAGAACACCCGTCTTAAAGCCCAGCAAGAGGCTATTGAAGCCCAGGAAAAGCGTTTTACCGAATATCGGCATAAGATGGAAGGGCTGCTCGCGCGGCAGCAGGAAAGCATCGACCGCCTGGAATCGCGGGTCGCAGGCAGCGCGCCCTCGACTCCTGCCCCGGCCGCTACGGAAGCTGCCCCTGCCAGGACGGTGTCCCAAATGTCCCCTTTAGAGCCGGTGGGTCGCCCGCCGGAGGCGCCGAAAGAGAGCCGCCCCCCCGAGATCGCGGCGATCTTCGATCAGCCCGGGGTGTTGACGGCCAAGGGGGCGCTGGTCGTGGAACCCTCCCTGCAATTTACCCATTCCACCAGCAAGCGTCTCTTCCTGTTGGGATTTTCCATCCTGCCCGCTTTGCATATCGGCCCCTTCGAGCTGCGCGACGTGCGCAACAATGCCTATACCGCCGCCTTGGCGACTCGGTACGGGTTGACGAACCGCCTGGAACTGGAGTTGAAAATTCCTTACGTTTACCGGACCGAGGAATCGTCCAGCCATAGGTACGTCACTCCGGATTCCCTTTCGGTCATCGAATCGAACGATTCCAGGGAGGGCTACGGGTTGGGGGATGTGGAATTCGGCGTGCGTTACCAGCTCAACCAACCGCGCACCGGTCCCTACTATGTGGCCGGCCTGCGGGTCAAAAGCGATACCGGCGAGGATCTCTTTGACGCTGATGAGGACGAACTGCCGACGGGTTCCGGCTTCTGGGGCCTTCAGCCAAGCCTCACGGCCATTTTCGCTTCCGATCCGGCGGTCTTTTTTGGCGGCGTCAACTACCTATGGAACATCGAGCGGAATGTTGGTGGGGAATACGGCAAGATCGATCCGGGGGATGCTTACGGTTTTAACTTTGGCATGGGGCTCTCATTGAACGAAAAAGCCGCCTTCAGCATGGGCTACGAACACAGCATCATCTCCCGCACCCGGCGGGACGGTGACATTCTGCCCGGTCAGGTCAATATTCATGTCGGCACCTTTCAGCTTGGCTATTCCTATCGCCTTAGCGACTGGACGAACCTGAACCTGG
>DIVU01000260.1 GCA_002423365.1 Desulfuromonadaceae bacterium UBA6124
ATCGGCAATGCTATCGAAGCCTCCCTCCCCGGCCAAACGGTCGTCATCACCGTAACGGAGACGGCCGATGACTGGCGGGTATCTATCAACAACGCCGGGGAGGTTCCCGAAGCCTTCCGCCCCCGCTTTTTCGAAAAATACGCGACCTTCGGCAAGAAGGGAGGAACCGGTCTCGGCACCTACTCCGCCATGATGGCCGCCCGTGCCCACGACGGCACCATCCGCCTGGAATGCGGCCAAGGTCGCACCACCCTCACCGTGGTACTGCCGAAACCATCAGAGTCCGTCACCGCCTGACTCTCGACACCCGCCCATCCGGTACAAGGCGAAGAAGCCTCTTGCTTCCTTCGGCAGCCGTCGGCGTCACGTCCTTTCCGGATTCTTCCCGCCGGCTCCCCGGTCCGGAATTCACCACCCCGCATCAATAAAAAAGGGCCTGCCGCACGGCAGACCCTTTTTTTATTCAACCCCGCCCTAAGGCACAATCCTAAGGTTTATAAACCTTCAGTTCTTTAATGGAATAACCGCCGCTGTCCTGGGGCGATAGGCAGTTGACCTGGACATAGCGGGCGCTTCTGGCGGTGAAGGTGTATTCGAGGGTACCGCCGGTGGCGCCGGTAACGCTCTTCACCCGGGTGTAGCTGCGACCGTCCGAGGAGGTTCTGATTTCGAAGCTCCTCGCATAGTCCGCATCCCAGGCGACAACCACCCGATTGACTTGGTAGGTGGTGCCCAGGTTGACCGTGAGGGTCGCGCCACTGGTGGTGCGAGCCCACCAACGGGTGTCAAGCTTGCCGTCCACGGCGTTGGCGGCGGCGTAGCCGCTTTCGCTTCGGGACGCCGTGGCGGTTTTGTTGAGCGCCAGGTTGCCGAGGTTGACACAGGTGAATTCGCTGGCGCAGTCGCTGTCGCCGCAATCAATCGCGCCATCCCGGTCGTTGTCGAGGCTGTCGGTGCAGACTTCCGCCGGCGGCACACAGATCGGGGCGGTGGCGCAATCGGTGTCGTTGCAGTCGATCTTGCCATCCTTGTCGTTGTCGAGACCGTCGGTGCAAATTTCGGCCGGGGTCGGTTGGCAAGACGTGGCGGCGTCACAGTCGGCGTCATTGCAGTCGATCAGACCGTCGCCGTCGTTATCGAAACTGTCGGTGCAGATCTCGCCCGGGCTGGCGCCGCTCCCGGCACACAGGCTGCCCAGATAGGTGGCTTCGGCCAATTGGTAGACGGCGACGTCGACCCGCTTGAGGGTCAGGTGATCCCGCCACTTCGGATTGTCGCAGGCGACCAGGGCGCGGCGGTCCGCATGACAACTGGTGCAGACCGACAGGGCGTTGACCGTACCGCTGGTGATGTCGAAGGTCGGCACCTTGTACGCCTGGCCTTCGTGTTCGATGCTGGCCATGCCGAACTTGAGCACGGGAATGCGCCACTTGTCGCCGCCCTCGTCGTTCATGTCCTCGCCGTTGGGGCTGATGTTTTCACTCGGGCCTTCCTCGCCGCCCCAGAGGGACCAGAAGAGGTTGAATTTCCCCTTGCCGGCGGGCATCCCGGTGTAGCCGGGGCTCCGCGTCGGTTTGGCGTGATAGGGGTCGGGCAGATGGCAGGCCTTGCAGGCGCCGTAATTCTGGATCGGGCCGCCCTTGCCGTGCTGATACTGACCGTGGCATTCGCGACAGGCCGCCTGTTTGGGGGTGTCGGTCTGGTCCGGCGGAACGAAGTGGCAGTGGGCGCAATCGCCCGTCTGCGACCAACTGGTGGTGTGGTGCGGATTCGCCTGATGGCAATTGGCGCAGACACTGGGATCGCTGACGCTGTCGTGACAGGCCGAGCAGTCCCCGTTGCGGTCGGCCAAGGGTTGGCCGTGGTGCAGTTCGGGGATGGGAACGGTGTGGCAACCCTCGCAAGAAGCGCCGCCGGCCAGTTGGATGCCGGTGTGGCAGTATTGGCAGTCGCCGTTGACGGCCTGGGGTTGGGCATGATGATTGGCCGGTCCGGGCGTTTTCCCGGCGGCGTGGCAATTGGCGCAGACGATCCCTTCGGCTTCGGCGCCCGTGTGACAGAAGGTGCATTCGCCCAATTGGGCGACCGGCAGGTTGTGATGGCGATCGACGATGGTGACGCCGTCCACCGTGGCGTGGCAACTCGTGCAGGGAACGTCGGGTTGCAGACCGGCGTGGCAGCCGATGCAGTCCCCCGCCACGGCCGGAGCGGTGGCATGGTGCAGATCCGAAATGTCCGCCGAGCCGACGACTGTCGTATGGCAGGTGATGCACTTCTCGATGGTGGGAGGCTGGTAGACATAGGCCTTGATCGTTTTATTCCAGGCCATGACATGGCAGCTTTTACAGGTCAGTGCATAGGGAGTGACCTGCGGGCCGTGATGCACGTTGCTCGTCTCGAAATCGTGGCAGCTGTAGCAGCCGTTAACGATGTCCGTGCTACCGGGGTGACAGGCGACGCAGGCCGTTCCCTCGGTTTCCGCCATGACGTGGTGGCGATTCCGCGTATTTTCCTGGTGACAGCTCTGGCAACCGGTCACCGGAGTCAGCGTCGTATGGCAGGAGGCGCAGGGGATGGCGGAAGATGTCGCGGCGTTATGATGAAGGGTACGGGTCTTGCCGAGATGACAGGAAAGACACGCGCCCAGGTCGCCGCTGTTGAGGTGACAGGCGGCGCAATCTCCGGCGTTGGCCGCCGGCGTGTCGTGGTGGACGTTCTGCAAGCCGAGCAGGGACGAATGACAGCTTGAACAGTCGCCGTTGGCGGTGATCCCGGCGTGGCAGAAAGAGCACTCCCCTTGCAGGAAGTACGAGGTCTGATGATGGGACGCCACAGTGTTCGCGCCGTGGCAGGTGCTGCATTGAAGCGACTGCGACGACGTCGAGGTGATGTCGCCGACCGTTCCGGCCAACGCCGC
>DIVU01000250.1 GCA_002423365.1 Desulfuromonadaceae bacterium UBA6124
TGACAAGCTCGTGATGGCCTGGAACTGGATCGTGGCGCGCCGCCCGTCGTTGCAGGTAAGGGTGCCAACCCCGATCTTCGCTCCGGTGTAGTGGAATCCGCCGGTGCACAAGCCGCCGGTCGTGTTTGCCATGGTGATCGTCCCGGTGCGATCCATGTACCCGGTCGCAGTCCCGTCGTAACGCTCACCCGCGTTCCCGACGAGGCCGATCACCGGCTCCGTGACGCTGCATGCCGCCAGACCGAGGGCCACGGCTAATACCCCTAACACCTGTCTCATTTGTGCTCTTCCCGGTTCTTGAGGCGATGTAGGTGACTGGCAGCATACGCGCGTATCCCGGAGCAGACCATCCCCCCCCTCCCCCCATAAAGCCAGCGTATCCGCTTCGTCCCATCGACCGGTCGCGCCGCGCGGCGCCGGGGGCGAGCGGCTCGGGATCGCAGAACACCAGGGTCCACAGTTTGGGCATGGCGTCACCGTGCCAGCCCGCGGATCTGGCGGCCGAGCTTGAAGGCCTCGGCGTTGCCCCGGTACATCAGGGCGGCGGCCACCACGGCGGCATCGGCGAGGCTGGCCGTTTCGGGATCGATGGCGATGTTGTCGAGGCAGCTGGCGTGGTATTTGCGGTAGGCCTTGGCCACCAGCTTGCGCACCTCGGCGACGCGCTCGGAGCGCGAGCCCTCCCGGAGCTCGGCCGCATAGGCCCTGAGCGCGTCGGCCTTGCCCTCGGGGATCAGGACTTCCACCCGCATCAGGCCGGCCTGGCGGCGCCGCTCCCGCAGCCGGCCGACCCGCTGGCTCACCGGATGGGCCGATGACGGCGACGATGGTGACGACGATGCCTTGGCCTTGGCCATGACCGGCCCCCTATTCGTTTCCGGAAACTATCTCATGATTCGTTACCGGAAATAAGCGCGTATACGTTACCGGAAATGATATGGATATTGTTACCGGAAACGCAAGCCTTCAACCAGATTACGGTGATGGGGTGCCCCCCCACCCGCGCGGCCTGCATCGCCCGCGCACCTACCCCGGTGCCCCAACCTCTCCGCCCCTTCCGCCGGCCGCCTCTCACGGTTGGCGCCGCGTGCGGAATTTCTCCATGAAGGCACCGGCGATGATGCCGCTCGGCAGCGCCACCGTGCCCAGCCCGATCACGGCGACAATTCCCGCCGCCACCTTGCCGATGGCCGTCACCGGATAGATGTCGCCATAGCCGACCGTCGTCAGGGTGACGACGCTCCACCACATTGAGCGGGTGATGCTGCCGAAGCCGTCGGGCTGCACATCGCCTTCCGCGAGATAGAGGAGCACGGCCGCCAGATACCAGAGCACGACGGAGAGCGAGAGCGCGACCAGCAGTTCCTGGACGCAGGAGCGCAGGGCATCGACCACCAGTTTGAAGGTCGGGAAATAGCGCGCCATCTTGAAAAGCCGGATCACCCGCAGGGACCGAAGCGCGCCCGGCGGGGTCAGGCCCAGGGAGAGCAACAGCAGCTCGGGCGCGAAGGCCAGGAAATCGGCCATGAACAGGGCCGGGTGAGCGCGGATATAGGCGCCCCGGCCGGCCCATCCCTTGAACCGCTCGTCCGCTCCCGCCGCCCACAGCCTGGCCACGAACTCGGCGCAAAAGACGATCAGGATGAGAACGTTCGCCTCCGTCAGGCCGCGGAATTCGCTGGCCTGAAATTCCCGCTCGGTTTCGGCTGTGTAAAGCACGAGGCTGCCCAGGATGAGGAAAAGCAGAAACCAGTTGGTGGGCGACAATCCCTTGCGCTTCCACCTTTCGGTTTCGAGCTGCTCGTGGACCCTTGTCCTGAACGCCCGCCCCAGGCCCTTTTCCAGCCGCATGGTCCCCCCCTCCCCGCTGCGCAGACACCGGGCCAACGCCGTCCCTGCCCGGCCCTTCCCTCCTACACCTTATCGCCAGGGGCGTCATCAACGGCGCCGGGGCCGGGCCCTTACCCCCGCCCCCGCCCCCCCGGCACCGCATCCCAAGTCCTCCCCCCGAACACCCGCCCGTTCGCCTTCTTGCTCCGCCGCACGCCGTCGGCGCCCCAGGCGCCCCATTGCTTGAAGAAGAAGGCGGCGCCGGCGGCGTCGGCCTGGCGGCGGATGCCCTCCACCCACGCCGCCCGCATCGGCCGCGCGCCGGGGCCGGATTCTCCCCCCACGATCACCCAATGGATGCTGGCGAGGTCCATTTCGCCCAAATCCTCCAGCAGCGGCTCGATGGAAAGGAAGCGCACCGGCGCCGCCACCCGGCGCAAATGCCCGATGCGCGGCAGGCCATGGGCGCGGTCCTCGACCGACACCCCCAGCCAGGCGTTGGCGGGGCAGGCCCGGCGGGCGAAATAGTCGGGCAGCCGCTCGGCCCGCTTGGTGAGGATCTGGTAGGTGTGGCGGGGCGTCGCCTCGATGGTGGCGAACACCGCGTCGATGAAAGCGTCGGGCACATCCCCTTGGAAGAGGTCGCTCATCGAGTTGACGAAATAGACCGTGGGCTTGGCGCGCGCCAGCGGCTCGGCGAGGCGGGCCGGGTGCAGGGCGAGCGTGAAGCCGGCGGCATAGCCCGGCGCCCCCATGGCCTGGAGCCGGCGGGCCATCGCCTCGGCATAGCAATGCTTGCAGCCGGGCGAGACCTTGGTACAGCCCGTCAGCGGGTTCCAGGTCTGCTCCGTCCACTCGATGGTGCTGAGCGTGGTCACGGCGCCCTCCCTCCGTCTTTGCGCCAGGAAGTCCTTGAGGTGCCCCTTGGCGGGCGGATGTCAAGAATGCGGCGCTTCCCGGCAACCCCACGGCTGCCCCGCATTTGACTTTTCATCTATAATATGCTATTATTCCTTTTTTTGCTATTTTAAAGGTAAATAGACATATGTTGCACCGCCGAAACGGCGCGCGCCTTCCGGACGCGCCGTGGCCGGAACGACAGTGGAGGGGCTCCCGGTTGAGCCCACCCAACGCCATGAAAACAAAAACAAAAACGCCAAAATGATGACGAAGGACGACGAACGATGACATTCCTATGGGCGATTCCGCGTTTTCCTTTTTCTTTTCAAGACCTTCCATAAAATGAGCGTAACCGCATCATCATCGCTCCCGGCCGCCCCGCCCCCTCTTGGCGGCTTCCGCGCCGGCGAAAACCCGCTATGATCCCCGTCCCGCCGATGGCACCCGGCCCCGGAGTTTCCGCCTTGATCGTCGCGCTTCGCGTCTTCGTTCCCTTCGCGCTGGGCTATTTCCTGTCCTACGTGTTCCGCGTGGTCAACGCCGTCATCGCCCCCGACCTGGTGGGGGACATGGCGCTCGATGCCGGCGCGCTCGGGCTGCTCACCAGCACCTACTTCCTCACCTTCGCGGCGTTCCAGCTGCCGCTCGGCATTCTGCTCGATCGCTTCGGGCCCCGGCGCACGGAAGCGGCGCTGCTGCTGGTGGCCGCCGCCGGCGCCTTCGTGTTCGCCGCGGCCCCCAACGCCGGCACCC
>DIVU01000266.1 GCA_002423365.1 Desulfuromonadaceae bacterium UBA6124
CGCCCAGCTGCAGGCCGAGATTTTTCCGGATTTCAAAATTGGCTTGCTCCACGGCCAGATGAAGCCAGACGAAAAAGAGGCGGTGATGGATGACTTCAAAAAGCGCCGGATCGATATTCTCGTTTCGACCACGGTCATCGAGGTCGGCATCGACGTGCCCAACGCCACAGTGATGCTGGTGGAACATGCCGAACGCTTCGGCCTCGCCCAACTCCATCAGCTGCGCGGGCGGGTCGGGCGCGGCGCCGATCAGAGCCATTGTCTGCTGATCCGCTCGCAACGCTGCAGCGAGGACGGATTGAAACGCTTGCAGGTGATGACCGAAACCAACGACGGTTTCCGCATCGCCGAAGCCGATCTGGAAATCCGCGGTCCCGGCGAATTTCTCGGCACCCGGCAATCGGGCCTGCCCGACTTCCGCGTCGCCAATCTCCTCCGCGACGGCCGCGTCCTTGAAGAAGCCCGCCGTGAAGCCTTTCGCCTCGCCGTCGAGGAGGATTTCATGACTCATCCGAAATATGAGGAAATGCGGCAGGTGCTGATGGAGCGTTGGGGCAGTCGGCTGGAGTTGGCGAGTATCGGCTGAATGGGGAGAGGGAGATATGTTGGAAAAGTTCGCGCGGAAACTGCAAACATTGGTGGATGAACGCGGAACCTTCGATCCTTCACGGTTCAACGACCCGGTCGCCATGGCGACGGCCTGGACCTCCGCGCCCAGCAGCGGCCCGTCCGGAGACCAACTGGTCGAGGTCCATACCGGACGCTTGGAATATCGGGCCTCGCTAAGAGCCAAGCTGGCCTTCCTCGTATTTATTCTGATCGGCCTGGCCATCCTGATCGGTTTCACCTCCCACAGACTTACCGCCGGCGGGCTGTCCTTCGACAAGGATACGATCATGCCGATCCTGATCGGCTTGGCCCTATCGGCCGGCGGTTGCTATCTGTTGTACTTCGGCACGGCGCCCGTCGTGTTCGATAAAGGGACTGGATTCTTCTGGAAAGGGCGCAAGTCACCGGAGACGGTCATTGACGGGAAGCTTCCCAAGGATTGCGTGCGGCTCGAAGAAATCCACGCCCTGCAACTCATCGCCTGTTATTGCAGCGGCGGCCACAAAACGCGGGGACACTACCGCTACGAAATAAACCTGGTCCTGAAAGACGGGCAGCGCGTCAACGTCGTGGTGCATGCCAACAAAGAGAAATCCCGCCAGGAAGGCGCTGCGCTCGCGCTGTTTCTGGACATCCCCCTGTGGGATGCGCTGTCGCCGAGCTAAAACCGACGTACGCTCTAGAAAATTAAATAAAAACAGCATGTTGAGGTCAGTAAAATCCTGACCCCCAAATTTGCCCTGTAATCGATTTTTTCCGACCGACCCTGGCTTGGGTATGGGGTGAAATCGTATCCCCAGCGACTTTTTGGGTTAAAGCGAAATTGCGACAACAATGCCCCGTTTTCAAGATCCTCTATCTCTCGTTCGCCTCTTTGGTTTTTTTTATACTAACTTTAGTTTACATAATATATCTTATGCGACGTAATGAATTCAAGTCCGTCTTTCACAATGGTTGGGCAGGCGCCTGCCCTAGGATGGCGCATGAGTTGTCGCACACGGAAATTTTCGACATTTTCGGTGGGACTATGTTAAATTGCCCGCCAATCAAGACGTTTTTCAACTGAAGGAACTTTAGATCGATGAAAATTGAGTGGTACCCCGGGCACATGGCGAAAGCCCGTCGGCTGGTGGCCGATGTCATCATGTCCTTCGACGTCATTATCGAAGTGCTTGACGCCCGTCTCCCCGTTTCCAGCGCCAACCCCATTCTGGGAACCCTGCGTCGCCATAAACCCTGCATCAAGATTCTGAACAAAAGCGATCTCGCCGATCCGGAGATCACCCAGGAGTGGGTTCGTTTTTTCGACGCCCAGAAAGACGTGCGCGCCCTGCCCTTCGATGCCCGCGACCGGGGCCAGGTGGGTTTCATCACCAAGTTGTGCAAACAGCTCGCGCCCAAGCGCGCCAAGCCCGGCTTTCCCCTACGGGCGATGGTGGTCGGCATCCCCAATGTCGGCAAATCGACCCTGATCAACACCCTCGCCGGTAAGAAGATGGCGCGAGTCGGCGACCGCCCGGCCATTACCACCTGCCACCAACAGGTCGACCTGCGCAACGGCATTATGCTCTCCGACACGCCGGGGCTGCTCTGGCCGGATATGGAAAATCAGGATGTCGCCTATCGGCTGGCGGCAAGCGGTGCCATCGGCGACAGCGCCATCGATTATCTCGAAGTGGCGATCTATGCCGGGGACTATCTGCTACGGCGCTATCCCGAAATGCTGCGCGAACGCTATGTTCTGGCCGAGCTTCCCGAGACACCCACCGCGCTGGTCGAGGCCATCGGTCACAAACGGGGCTGCCTGATGGCCGGTGGCGACATCGATCTCCACCGCGCCGCCGAGGCCTTTATCCGTGAGCTGCGCGGCGGCAAAATCGGCCGCATCAGCTTTGAAGAACCTTCAGAAGAAGCCTTAGATTCAACTGATAACCCATAGATAATACTGGAGATACTATGCTGGTCGATTTTTACGTCGGGAATATTGCCTTCGAGGTCACCGAAGAGGAATTGCAAAAGCTCTTCGAGGTGGCGGGCAAGGTGCGCTCCATCCACATGATCACCGATCACAAGACCGGTCAGTTCAAGGGCTGCGCCTACGTCAAGATGGCCGACGTCAAGGTGCGCGAGGTGGTCGATACCCTTGATGGCGCCCTCCTCGGTCCGCGCAAGATTGAGGTTTCGGAAGCCCGGCCGCAAAAGCCGGGACCACCCGCCAAGCCCGGAAGCGGGAAAAAGCTCAACCGCCCCGGAAAGCACCGCCTGTAACATTTTCCATCCAGGAGGAAGCTTATGAAGATCGCCGTCATCATTGGCAGCCCTCGCGGCATGAAAGGCAATACTGGTCGTTTGCTCGAAGAGGTTCTGGCGGGGTTGGATAAGGATGTCAAGACCGAGTTGATCGACCTCTCCAAGCGCAAGGTTCTCCCCTGCCTCGGCTGCGATCACTGCCACAAAACCGGCGTCTGCCCGCTGAAGGACGATTACGAGACGATCAAGAAAAGCCTGCTGGAGTGCGACGGCTTCATCTTGGCGAGCCCCAACTACATCTTCAGCGTCACCGCCCAGCTCAAGGCCCTCTTCGACCGCAGCGGCAACATTCTGCACTGTCTTTTGCTCGACGGGAAATACGGCGCCGTCGTGGAGACGTCAGGGGGCGGCGAGGATAACGAAGTGATGCACTATATGGAGCGGTTCATCAACTCGACCGGCGCCCAATCCGTCGGTGGCGTCGGTTCTCCCATGGCCGGCGAGCGCACCTTCCCCGACGAAGCCATCCTCTTCAACCAGGCCCGCGATCTGGGACGGGATCTTTGCCGCAGCATCGACGAAAAGAAGGATTTTCCCGCTCAGGCCGACTATCGAACGACTTTCAAGGCGCGCATGAAACGGCTGGTAGAATACCGCAAGGAAGAGTGGCCGGCGGAACATCAATACTGGCGGGAAAATCTGTTGGGATGAGGGATGGACAGTAAACGTGAAAGCCCCCTGCTCTTTTCGGAGTCAGGGGGCTTTCGCGTTCAGGTGCGATCCTCGGCTGTGCGGTAGACGGCCAGGGGATCACGGCGGCCGACCGCCACCACAATCACCAGAACTTTCCGGTCGTCAACTTGGTAGACCAGCCGATAACCGGCATTTCTCAGTTTGATTTTGTAACAGTCCGGCAAG
>DIVU01000144.1:0-597 GCA_002423365.1 Desulfuromonadaceae bacterium UBA6124
AGAATGATCCCGCCTGAGCGGAAAACGCTTTAGACGCCTTCTTCGACCGCCATGGCCGGCGCCGGGTGCGCCATAGGCTTGTCATCCTTTGTCGTCCCCTGTCATCATTCATCGTCATCCCCCGCCGCCCCCGGCCCCGGCGCCCATTCCAAGCGTCATTGCCCGGCTCCGCCGTTCAGCCCGGGCAACCCAGTGTTCCGGCCGTCCGGATGCCCCGGTCCACCGCGACGGGTGCGCCATAGGCTCGTCATCCTTTGTCGTCCCCTGTCATCATTTGTCGTCATCCCCCGCCAGCCCCGGCGCTCATCCCAGGCGTCATTGCCCGGCTCGCCGTTCAGCCCGGGCAATCCCGTGTTCCGGCCGTCCGGACGCCCCGCATGGCCTGGGACTCTCCGATCAGGATATGATGTATATTTACGGAATATATGCCTATTTCAACATCGGAGTCAACCCGCAGGGACCGGAGCGGCTTCAGGCGCGAAACCGGTAACCGGTTCCCGGGCGTATACGCTAAATTAATCGCGTGAATGGCATGCTTGCGTTGGGAAGATCCGCATCGTTCCGCCGACCGGGTCCGCGAGGGAGCCCCCGAAGGAG
>DIVU01000144.1:675-973 GCA_002423365.1 Desulfuromonadaceae bacterium UBA6124
CGGCTGCGCCCCGCGCGCGCCGACGACGACGCCGCTCGTCGCCGCCCCGCCCCCCGCCGCCGTCCAGCCTCCCGCCGAAAATGGCGGCACGGCCGGCCGATATGTCGGCGGGCCGCTGATCCTGGAATGCGCGCCTTTCGCGCGCGCCCTTTCCGGGGTCGATTTGCGCGGCCCCGCCGCCGATTGGTGGGATAGGGCGTCCGGACGCTACGCCCGCTCTTCGCGGCCGGCGGTGGGCGCGGTGCTGACATTCCGCCGCACGTCCCGGCTGCCCGACGGCCATGCCGCCGTGGTGTCG
>DIVU01000144.1:1061-4313 GCA_002423365.1 Desulfuromonadaceae bacterium UBA6124
GGACTGGAGGCATCCATGCGGGAAGCCATTCGGGTGACGTCGTCCGACTGAACCCTGCCAAAGCCATCCCGGCCGAAACGGCCGGGATGGGGCCGGGAGGGGAATGTCTACTCTGACATCAATTGACGCGAAGGCGGACACTAAATGCCGTAGGGTTTCGACGTAAAACTCCAAATCCTAGACAGGAAGCGGCAATTGTACAGAAAGCTTGTTTGCGGATGCTTTTTTGAGAGTTATACCGCGAACATCAGCGATATCAGTCACAACACGAGTAATATGGTGCGTAGTGTTGATTTGTCTCCACGTTGCCGCGCTACCTGGATTAGTGATAAAGTCACTCGCCGCATGCGCAATATACGCATCCGCCTGAGAGAAACTCTCGCCAGCAAAATCGTCACAATTAAGAATTGCCTTATAAACGCCGCGCATACGGTGTGCGTCGGTACCGGACTTCACCGCGCGCTGAATGCGCCAACTATTACTAGTAGCGTATCGAATGTGTCTAATAGCGGGAGCGCCGCTCTTGCCAAATTTCATCTTTGCACAGTCTGCGGCATAATCTCCAAAAATCATGTACTCTTCTGTCGTGGGATCAAATTTTACCGCTTTCTGCCATGCCAGCCATTCATTGCGAGGCCACACATTTACACTCCCGTCTTGGGCAGGATTTGTCTCAGGGTAGTGAGTTCCTTGAAATATGATTTGCTGCCATCGCCCGAAATCCTGAACGTTTTCCAATGCACCACTAATAATAGGAGCAACGATCTCGGGATTGCTAAATTCACTCCCACTAAAATCAACTAATACCGCACAATCCTCAGGCGACAAACGCAGGCCATCAAGGACTTTTCCCAAGCAACGACCAAACTCAGGGCCGACCATTTCTTCGGAGGACACACAGATTGCAAATTTGGTGCGTTCGTCTGCGGCGATCACTGCACGGAAGGCATCAACTTCAACGCCTGTCAAATCTCTGAGCAACGCCATGGGAATTGCCTTCACCGACCTATCCCGTGCGCGCTCAAACATCGCGGACAGCCATATCGCGAGCCGGTCTCTGCCATACTCGTCGATGATATAGGTTGTATCGACCAGTACGGGACGTTGACGCCAGTGATCTCCAAGTGCCACGCTGATATCTGGCTCCGCCTCGGCTTCAATAAGCAAAGGCCCTGTTTTGTCTCGCTCAATTTGTGGAGGAACAATAAAACGGGGCAGTATGCAATCCGCCACGGCTTCTGCCAATTGGCGAACACCTTCAAGTTCTCCCTTCTTCATGCGAAGAGCAGGGGAGTAAACTGGCCTAAGCAGATGGTTCATGGTCAGCCTCAAAGCTTCTTGAAAGAAGTTGCTTACGAACCCGCCCCCTCCCTATTTTATCTGAAAATATTTTGTAATTTTTTCTCTCCATGCGCACCCTCCCAAATACGATTGCGGGTGCAATTCCAAGCCGCCTTGCAAGCTGTTCGATTGGCTCTGCTGTTTTGGCGATACGCGCAGGAGACCGTTTCCATAGTTCATCAGGAATAAGCATACTACTCGCAAACTGGTTCGCCTCCGCCTCTAATTCGTCAATATCTTGGTTGTCGACATCATCAAAAAAGCCTGAGGCAAGGCCAGTGCGATAATGGAGAATGATATGTGCGACTTCGTGAAGAAGTGTGAACCAAAAATTGTCAGTGGCATCAGTCCTCAGTGTTAGGCCGATGACCGGAATATCATCAACTAAAAACGCGGCGCCGTCTATTTTCATACCTACAATTTGAGGCTCTGCTACAAGTACGATTCCATGTTGGGCGAGGAGCGCAACTGCTCGCACGGGGCCATCATCAAACGCGCTAAGTTGCACAAGATCCTTAAGCCACGAGACATTGAGCAGACGATACTTAACTCGATTCCGTTGCGAGAACTTAATGGCAATACGGGTGACTTGGGCCTTCCACGCGAGCAACAGCCAGTCGTCGGAATAGTCCGTAACGTTCAGACCGGTACGGAGGAGTGAGGGCGTCCCGTATTCTCCAACATGTTCGGCGACCGTACGTCGGAGCTGATTAATTCCAGCCTCGTCCGATTGATCCGCCTTATCAAGCCACCCGTGTGAGCGAGCGTGTTTGAGCACCTTCTGTAGTTCCGCCAAGGTCATCTCATGTGACGGAAGCCAAGGCTCTTGCAAAGGATTCGAGATGTCGACAGCCAAGCGAACCCCGAGCGTCCGCGCGACACGAATCAAATTCCCAAGGCTGATGCTGCGGTAACGTTCTGCTTCATACCGCTGTACCTGCTGTTCTGGCAGAAATAGACGGCGAGCAAGTTCCTTCTGCTTCCAACCCTTCGCTACGCGCGCAGCAACTAACAGAGATCCGGGATCGTTCCCTGCGCGGGCCGTTAGCTCATCTGCCGTCCCATGTTGTGCGTTCTGATAGGCTTTCAGACTCTCGGCCAGCTCTTGCCGCTCCGTAGCCAGGGAACAACGAACCCCCTCGATGACTTCAGGGGGAAGCCCCTCAACAACTGATTTTAAAATTTCTTCAGACGACAATGCATTGGTAATTTGACCGATGAGAAGACCTACTTCTCGTTCTTGACGTTCATTCGTGATGAGGAAGGGACTTGGCATACCCCTACGTATCTCACAACATATATGTTGTGTCAAGCCCTCTGCGACGAACGCCCGATTCTGGGGCAAAAGCAATCGCCATTGATAGCCGCTTCGGGCGCAAAGCTGCCATCCGGACTAGGCGTCGGCAAAGTCTTCTATACGCAGCAACAGCCCGATCGCTCTGGGCAGCGACCAGAGGCTTGGCGGGCCGTGGCACATCGATGTAGCCGATAGGGCAGATTCGCCATCGGGCGGATGGCTGCGACCGACGCGGTCATCCTTTCCGCGAAGGGTTGTGGCCGCCATGACGATGAAAGGAAGAGGCCGCGAGGCGTCGGGTCGCCTCTGCCGCCGGGAAAGAGGGAGCGGCCGACGGGCAACCCGATCCCGCGCTGGAACGGGCCGGCCGGATAGGCGATAGGCGACGCATGGGATCACCCATTTCGTTTGCCGTCATTCCCGCTCCGTCACCCGTCCTGGACCCCCGCGTGCGCGGGGGTGACGACAAAGAACGATCCCGCCTGAGCGGAAAATGCCTTACAGAAAGCCCCCGCCGCCCTCGGTTCCTTCGCCGAATTCGCCGTCCTCGCCGCCGAACAGGTTTTCGACGTAGGCGAACTGCTTGCGAAAGCCGCTGCGGCCGCGCAGTTTTT
>DIVU01000019.1 GCA_002423365.1 Desulfuromonadaceae bacterium UBA6124
GAACGCCGCCTTCACCACCATGGACCCGGTCGATCTGGAAACGGATCGCCGGCTATCCCTGCGCCCGAAAAAAACCGCCAACGCCTCGGCCGAGTACCGCATCGCCGCCTTTCTGATCGGCGCCGACTACCGCTACGTCGGCGAGCGTATCGATGTTTCCGCCGACCGGCGTCTGCCTTCCTATTCCCTGGTCGACCTGCGCCTCTCCTATGACCTGAACCCGACGATCACCCTCTTCACCCGGGTGAACAACCTGCTCGATAAGGACTATCAGGAAGTGGCCGGTTACGAAACCCCCGACGCCGCCGTCTACGCGGGCATCCGCGCGACCTTCTAGTGATGCCGCGCCCCCTTCTCCGCCTTCTCGTCTTCGCCCTGCTGCTCTCGGGGACGTGCCGACCGGCCTGGGCCGACGCCCCGGAGCGGATCGTCTCCCTGGCCCCGGCCATGACCGAGATCCTCTTCGCTCTCGGTCTCGGCGAAAAGGTGGTGGGGATCACCTCGGTCTGCGACCGGCCCGAGGAGGCTCAGGGGAAAACCAGGGTGGGGGGGATGTCGAATCCTTCTCTGGAGGCGATCCTCGCCCTGAAACCGGAACTGGTGGTGATGACCACCGACGGCAATCCGAAGCATATCGCCGACCAGTTGGGGCGCCTCGACATTGCGATCCATGTCTTCACCCCCCGCCGCCTTTCGGAAATCCCCGGGGGCATCCGCGAACTCGGGGCGCGCGTCGGCGCCGAAGCGGCCGCCGACACCCTGGCGGTGGAACTCGAAACGCTGCTGAAAACCCCTCCCCGGTTTGCCGCCGGGGAGGGCCCGAAGGCGCTCTTCGTCATCTGGCCGGAACCGCTGATCGTCGCCGGTCCCGGCACTCTGATCGACGACGCCCTGACCCTGGTCGGCTACGTCAATATCGCCGCCGACGCCGGTACCGCCTACCCGCGTTTTTCCGTGGAAGAAGCCCTGCGCCGCAAGCCCGATGTCATCTTCCTCGGCCTCGGCCACGACCGGGACAACCCCCGGACCCAACGCCTGCTGCAACGCCTCGTTCCCGCCGGGCTCGATCATCCCGGGCGGATCGTCTCCGTCGGTGATGCCCTCTACCGCGCCGGGCCGCGCCTGCCCGCCGGAATCGTCGAAATTTCCCCCGGCCAAAGCTTAGGAAAAGCAAGGGCCGACCGATGAAGAGCACCAGGATGCTTCTCGCCTGCGCGGCGGCGCTGCTCTTGGCCCTGGCATCGGTCTTTTTCGGCCCGCGCTTGATCAACCCCCTGGCTCTTGATGCCGAGTCCCGGCAGATCCTGCTACTGCTGCGCCTGCCCCGCTCGGCCGTCGCCTTTCTCATGGGCGGCGCCCTCGGCGCTTCCGGCTTCATTCTGCAAGGGGTCTTTCGTAACCCCCTGGCCGACCCCTACATTCTCGGCCTCTCCGGCGGCGCCTCCCTGGCGGCGGCCCTCGGCATCCTGCTGGTCGGCAGTCTCCCCCTGCCCTTGCCCCTTCTGGCCTTCGCCGGTGCCCTCGGCGCCTGCGCCCTGGTCGCCGCCCTCGGCCGGGGACCGGAAGGATTGCGCCCGGATCGCCTGCTGCTGGGCGGCATCGGTCTCGGCTTCTTCTTCTCCGCCGTCCTGCTGCTGCTGATGACCCTGGCCAGCGACGGCGGCCTCAAGCGCACCATCCTCTGGATGTCCGGCGACCTGTCCTCGGCGAACTGGGAACTGATCCCCGGCGGTCTGGTCCTGATCCTCTGTGGGCTGATGCTGGCGCTCGCGCGGAGCCAGGGACTCAATGTCCTCAGCTTGGGCGACGACATCGCCCACGGCCTCGGCTTCAACCCGGGAAGGGAACGCTTCTTCCTTTTCGTCGCCGCTTCCCTCATGACCGCCGCCGCCGTCTCCCTCGGCGGCACCGTCGGCTTCATCGGCCTGCTCGTCCCCCATGCCGTCCGCCATCTGGTCGGCGCCGATGCCCGGCGCGCGCTGCCGGTCTCCTTTTTCGGCGGCGGCGCCCTCCTCTGTCTCGCCGACAGTCTCGGCCGAACGTTGGCCGCGCCCCTGGAGATCCCGGCCGGGGTCATCGTCGCCCTGATTGGCGCACCCTGGTTCATCCTGGTGCTGCGCAAGAAAGGCTATGGCCTGTAACATGCTCGATTTTACCGACATTGCCTTCGACTTCAGCGACAAGCCTTTCATCGCCGGCCTCTCCTTCGCGGTCGCCAAGGGGGAAGTGCTCGGGCTCATCGGCCCGAACGGCGCCGGAAAATCGACCATCCTAAAACTCGCCGCCGGTCTGCTCAAGCCGCGCGCCGGGAGCATCCGCCTTGCCGGCCGCCCCATTGCCGCCTACAACGGCCGGGAACGGGCGCGACGGGTCGCTTATCTGCCCCAGCAACTCGACGCCCGCCTCCCCTTCCGCGTCGCCGAACTGGTGGAAATGGGCGGCTATCCGCACCTTGGCAAAGCCCCGCGCGAGACTTTTGAAGCGCTGCGCCTGGCCGGTCTCGAAACGAAAGCCGATGCGCCCCTCGGCCAGTTGAGCGGCGGCGAACTGCGCCGGGCCTATCTGGCCATGACCCTGCGCCAGGGGGCGGACTGCCTCCTTCTCGATGAACCGCTGGCCGGGCTCGACCTGAAATATCAGGCGGAACTGCTGCAACTGTTGCGGGGAATCGCCGCGCGAACCGGAACGACCGTCGTCATGTCGCTGCACGACATGGGCGCGGCGCTCTGGCTCGACCGGTTGCTTGCACTAAAGGAAGGAGAATTGATCGGCGCGGGGAAGCCGCGGGAACTGCTCAGCGAAGGATTGATCCGGAAACTCTTTGATCTCGATGAGGAAGCAGCGTGGATTTTCCGTCCCGGCGCGGGCCTGCCCGAAAGAAAATCCGCGACGCCCTGAGGCCGGTCAAGGAGAACGGCGGCGAGCGATGAACTCTTCCTGCCCCTGGTCGGTGCGCATGAGGAGGCGGAGGCCGTTCTTTTCCATCCGGCCATGAAAACGGATGAGAGCTTTTTCCGTCTCGAACTGGGGCACATGCTCACTTTGAAAGGCGATGCGCGAACCGTCGACCTCCGCCGCGCCGATCACGGCGAGGCCGGTGGGATAGCGCACCGTCCCGGTCAGTCCCCCGTCGAAGACGACGAAATGAAAGTCGACGGCATAGCGATAGCCCTGGCTGGTGACAACCTCACCTCGCCAATCGCCGGCCAGGGAGGCGGGATCGAAAACCGCCGTGCGATACCAGTAAATTCCCCCCAGCACAATCAATAACGCCGCCGTCAGCGGAACGGCCCAGGCCCAACCCCTCCTGCCGCCCCGCCGGCGCGGCAGCTCCCGCTCGAGAATCCCCAGCAAGGTGGCGACATCGTCGTGAAAATGGCTGTCGCGCATGACGATGGCGTTCTTCCGCGTGAAGAGAGCCAGCTCCTTCGGCAGATCCGCCGCCTCCGGCATGCTCGCCCCCGCGATCAGAATCGGAATCACCTTGATCCCGTGCCCCAGGGCAGCGAGGATTTCCCGCTGGACGAAATCCTCCTCATCGGCCTTGGGCCTGAGCCACGACTTGCCAATGACCACCAGCAGAACACTGGACTCCGCCACCGCTTCCTCGATGGCCTCGACAAAATCCCGCCCCGGCTCGATGTCGTCCACATCCATGAAGACCCGCTCGGCGCCGAACCGATCGCTCAGGCGATCAAGGAGCCGACCGGCGAAAGCCGCGCCGTCCTCGCGGCGATAACTTATGAAGATGGCGTTTCCCGCGTTTTGCATGTCCACACCCCCGACATGATCGTCAACATATCTGAAAATGTCATTTATAATGGTTTATAAACATTTATCAATTAAGTAAATTTTTCCATTCTCTCCAAAGAAGATAATCAAAGACATCCCGTATTTTCACATTGTCCCGACTGAAACCCTGAGGTTATTATAGCTCGACAACGCCGTTCACGAAACGAGGGGCACCTCATGAAAAATTCGATCATTCATCGCCTGATCTGCCTCGGTCTCTGCGCGATGCTCTTTGCCTGGGTGTCCCCGGTCCACGGGATCGAATCCAAAGCGACGATTCGTATCAACGGTTCCGGCTGCTCCTTCGCCCTGATGAAACCACTGATTGACGCCTATCGCTCGGAACATCCCCAGCAGAATTTCGAATTAGAAAATCCTCTGGGAAGTTCGGGCGCCATCAAGGCCCTATTGGCGGGGGCTCTCGATTTCGCCGTAAGCAGCAGACCCCTGAGACCGGGCGAGCGGGAGCAGGGGGCGACAACCTACGAATACGGCAGGACACCCCTGCTCATTGTCACCGAGCACCGCGTGCCCAAGTCGGACATCAGTACCCGCGAGCTGGAAAATATCTATGCCGGCAGGGTTCGCACCTGGATCGACGGTGAACGGATTCGGGTCGTCCTGCGACCAAAAGACGATAGCGACACGGCGATTCTCAATGGCTTCTCGCCCGGCTTGGCCCAGGCCCTCGAAACGGCTCGCGCCCAGCCCGGAATGATCGTGGCGGAAACCGACCCCGAGTCCAACGCACTGATCGCCAGATTACCAGGCGCCATTGGCGCCGCCGCCCTTTGTGGACTCAAAGGCGACTACTTACCGCTGAACGTGCTTTCCCTCAACGGCATCCCCGGGACACCGGCAACCCTGGCTGATGGCTCGTACCCACTGGCCAAGAGTTTACATCTGGTCACTTCGTCCGAAACGTCGGCAGCGGCCAGGAAATTTCTCGATTTCATCCATTCCCCCCAGGGTCGAAAGATTGCCGAAGAGGCGGGGGTTCTCGTCAACACCGGCAAGGACCCCGCCCAATGACAATCCACGCCCGCGCCGTAAGCCGCGCGACAACGCTGATCGCCGGCACACTCGCGCTGACATTGGCAATACTTCTGCCGACAGTTTACTTCACGATCTCCTATCAATATCTTCTTGGCAGACTCGACACCGATGCCGAAACCAGCGCCCGCGACGCCAGCAATCTGGTCACGACCAATCCCAGGATGTGGCAATTCGAATTACACCGGCACATGGCGCTCCTGGAACGGCGCTCCCACGAAAGAATGCCGGAAATCCGGCGTATCCTCGATACCGACAATCAGGTTGTCGCCGAAAGCGTCGATTATCTGGATCATCCCACCCTCTCTCGCCGCCACGCCATTTACGATGCAGGCATGCCGGTCGCGCAATTGGAAATCGTTCGCTCGCTGCGGCCGCTCATCGCGGAAACCACGGGAGTGGGCATCGCGGCCCTGCTCCTTGGTGGGCTGATTTTTTTGGTGCTGCGCATCCTGCCGTTGCGGGCGGTTCGCAAGGCCTACCAATCCCTGAGCGAAAGCGAAAACCGATACCGCGCCCTCTATGAATCGATGCAAGAGGGGCTGGCGCTGTTTCGGGTGACCTACGACCGCGACGGGCAAGCCGAGGCGTTCACGCTGATGGACATCAATCCGGCCTGCGAACGCATCCTCGACCTGAAGCGCGACAAGGTAATCGGTATCGATGGCGGCAAGATCCTCGGCAGCGTCCTTGCGGTACATCCGCCCGACCTGCTTCGTGCGTCCGCAACGGGGAATTCGTTCAGCTTCGAAACCCAAAACCCCACAACGGAGCGATTCTTCAGCGTCTCTGTTTTCCATCCAGGACCGGAACTCCTCGCCACCCTCATTGAAGACATCACCCAGCGCAAAAGATCACAGGATGAGATTCGAAAACTGGCTTATTCGGACAGCCTGACCGGCCTGCCGAACCGGGCGCTGTTTTGGGATAGGCTCCTTTATGCGCTGGCTCGCGCCGACCGAGACACAGTTAAAATCGCTCTGCTTTTTCTCGACCTGGACGGCTTCAAGGTTATCAACGACACCCTCGGGCATGCCAGCGGTGATCAGCTTCTGAAACAGGTCGCCCGCCGGCTGAGCGGGTCCATTCGCTCCAGCGACATCCTCGCCCGCTTGGGTGGAGACGAGTTCGTCGTCCTGGTCGCCTACACCGGCAAGGAACTGGACGTAGCCCATCTCGCCCAAAACCTTCTGCACCGGCTGACGCCCGCCTATGTCATCGCCGAGAGGGAAATCCATACCTCGGCAAGTCTCGGCATCGCCATCTTTCCCGATGATGGGCAGGACGCCGAAACACTTCTGCGCTGCGCCGACATGGCCATGTACGCAGCCAAGGAAGCGGGCCGTAACCGCTACCATTTTTTCTCGCCGGAGATGAACCGTAAAACCCATGACCGAATGGAGATGGTAACGAATCTGCGTCTGGCCCTCGACCGGGAGGAGTTGTTTCTGGAGTTCCAACCGATCTTCGCCAGCGGAAACGGTTCTCTCGTGGCGGCCGAAGCCCTGCTGCGCTGGCGACATCCGCGAATGGGTCAAATTCAACCCGAATCATTCATCCCTGTTGCCGAGGATTCCGGTTTTATTGTCACGTTGGGGGAATGGGTGCTGAGCACGGCTTGCCGAAAACTGAAAACATGGCAGGATGCGGGTTTGCCAAGCTTCAGACTGACGGTCAACGTCTCGGCACGGCAGCTCTCGCAACGGGATTTGGTCGAGACGGTCGCAAGGATTCTGACGGAAACGGCGGTCGATTCACGTTTTATCGAGTTGGAGGTGAACGAATCCTGCCTCATCGAACATAACGAAAGCGCCGTCCAAACCCTATCCCGGCTAAAAGCCCTGGGGTTGAGCATCGGCCTCGACGACTTCGGCAGTGGTTGTTCGGCCCTTGGCCATCTCAAAGATTTCCCCATCGAGCGAATCAAAATCGACCGGTCTCTCGTTACAAACGTCTTCCGGACTCCCGACGACCGGATCATTATCGAGGGCATCATCGCCATGGCCGGCCAGTTGGGACTCAAGATCGCGGCTGAGGGCGTGGAAAACAAAGAACAGGCCGAATTCGTACGCGCTACCGGCTGCGACGAAATCCAGGGATTCTTCCTCTCTCCGCCCCTGTCCGAAGACCGGTTCACCGCCTATCTCCGTCGGCACGACGTCCGTCACCCCCAACCCCTGCCCGCAACAACAAGGAGGCCGGCGACATAACGACGCCGGCCTCCTTGTTTATGCGCCAAAAAAACCTTAAGGCCGGCGGTCTTCGGGATAGGTGGAATTGAAGGTGTAGGAAGCGACCTTGCCCTGGCCGTCGAAGCGCAAGACCAGGTCGCGGGTCTTGGTCTCGCCGAAAAGGGAATATTTGTAATGGCCGTAGGTCCAGGTTTCCCGACCGTCCTCGATGCCAGTGCGCCAAGGCGCGCCGAACAACCGGGTGATATCCGCCTTGCTCGTCTCCCCCATCTTGACCTCCTGCACTGCGGGCACATTGAAGTTCCGCCCGGCGCTGGCGCAACCGACCAGGGCCAGCAGCAGAATCACCACCGTCAACTTTCTTGACAATTTCTTCACCATTGACCTCCCAAAAAAAAATCCCGTGTCATCCGCCCCGACCACCGGGGTCCGAACACGAGCCGTTTAAAGTTTTCCGCCGCGCGATTCTAGAAAAATTTTCCGATTTGCACCATCAGAGAATTCATCCCCCGGTTGTCCCGATGCAGTTCGCCGTTGGAAAGATGATGCAGGCGGACGGCGACGAGCCAGAGGGATGCGCCGTCGGCGCCGATCTCCACCCCGAACCCCGCCTGGGGATTGAAGTTGAGGCGCAGTCCCTGATCTTTCTCCTGGAAATCGGTGTAGATCAAGCCGATGCCGGCCTCGGCATAGGGCCGCAGCGCCGCCGTGCGCAGGCCATCGAGATAATAGAGGGCAAAGATGTTGCCCGACACCACGCCCCGGGTGCGAGGAGCGGTACTCAGACCAGCGGCGCCTTCGACCTTGAAACGCAGCGCCTCGGGGGCGCGGTGCGGCCAGACCCGCTCGTAATCGAAGAGCGCCGCCGCCGAAAGCAGCAGGAACTCGCGATCGTTGGTCGGCGAGTAGGACTGTCCGGCGACCGCCGCCAGACTGTAGCGGGTGGGAACCGGAGCCTCCGCCGCCGGGGCGCGCCCCGCAACCAGCAGGGTCAGGGCCAACACGGCCGGCATCAAGAGAAACTGTTTCATATTGCCTCGCTTGCGAAAAAACTCCCCTCAACCCCCCGGCAGCCGCCGTTTGACCAGCCGGGTGGCGACGGCGTTCCAGGGGTCGTCGGGCCAGGGATGCTTGGGGTAGCGCCCCTTCATTTCCTTCTTCACCTCGGGATAGACCCGGTCCCAAAAGCTGCGCAGGTCGTCGGTGACGGCCAACGGCCGCCCAGCCGGGGAGAGGAGATGGATCAGCACCGGCAGTTCGCCCTCGACCAGGCGCGGGGTTTCGG
>DIVU01000172.1 GCA_002423365.1 Desulfuromonadaceae bacterium UBA6124
CCTTTCCCTATACCTCGGACCGGGTCAGCACTTTGACTCACCGGCAGAAGCGTCAACTGCAGGAACGGGTGCGGGAATGGTGGGCGGCGCACCGGGAAACGTTTCAGCTTCACCCCATGACCAGTTGTTTCGAGTTGTGATGTCCACCTCAAGACAAGAGGGATAGCTGATTCCCATGCTCGACGATCTCGACCGTAGCCTCAACGAACTCCTTCGCCGTGAACTGCCTTCCGGGGTGGTGCAGCAGGTGTCGATCAGCTTCGCGCCACCGGACGACAAGTTTCCGCCGTCGGCGGTGCATCTGCCGGCCATCGACCTGTTCCTGTATGACATTCGCGAGAATCTCGAACTGCGCGACCGCGAATGGCGCCTTGAGCGGCGGAGCGACGGCACTGGGCTGAAAATAAGACCGCCGGTGCGGGTCGACTGCTCCTATCTGGTGACGGCCTGGGCGGCCAATTCGTCGAGTACCCCCGCCTACGACGAACACCGCCTGCTCGGCGAGGTGATGAAGGTGCTGTTGCGCCATCCGGTGCTGCCCACTTCGGTGTTGCAAGGAAGCCTGCAGGGGCAGGAGCCGCCCTTGCCGGCGGTAACGCTCCTTTCCGGGCAGTTGCAGAGTCTGGGGGAGTTCTGGCAGGCCCTGGGCGGCAAACCGAAGGCGGCGCTCAACTACACCGTGACCATCGGCGTCGATGCCCTTGCCGGTGTGGAAACCGGGCCGCTGGTGACGGACAAGATGTTGAAGTTTCGCCAGGGACTCGGGGAGGAGTGAGCATGGCCGCGCTGCAATGGGAAATCCGTCGGCATCAGGCGGCGGTAGCGGGGCGGGTTGTCGACGCCCAAACCGAAAAAAACTTGGCCGGAACCCTGGTGGTGGTCACGGCCGGTCCTTTGCGCTGGGAAAGCCGAAGCGGCCATGACGGACATTTCCACTTTCTCGATCTGCCCGATGGGGCCTATGTGGTGACGGCCAGCTATCCGACCGGAGGCAGCCGTTACGGCAGCGCCCAGGCAAATGTCGTGGTCAGCCGCGACGGAACCGGGCGCGTCCATATGGCAACGGCCGATCTTGCCCTACCGGCCACCACGGTGCGCGGCCGCATCACCCGGCCCGGCGGTCAAGGGGTGGTCATGGCCGAAATTGTACTGGAGGGGAGCGGCGAACGGGCTTTCAGCGCCGCCGACGGCCATTACGCGCTGGTTGGGGTGGAAGCGGGTTTGCGCCGGGTGCGGCTTCGTGCCCAGGGTTTTCAGCCGGCGACGCAGGAGGTGACTCTCGCTGCCGCCGGCGCGGTCGTCACTCTGAACGTAGCGTTGACACCGATATGAAGGTGGCAAGCATTCATGGAAGCAAATATCCGGAAAGCCGAATCATGGCGGATAAATGACAACGCGGCATAAACCAGGACAAGGGAGGATGGCATGGCTGAGTATCTAGCGCCAGGAGTATTCGTTGAGGAAGTACCGTCGGCGATCAAACCGATTGCCGGAGTGGGCACCAGTACCGCCGGTTTCGTCGGCATCTCGGCCAACATCGCCGATACCGCCATGCCGGCCAAGCCGGGTGGCGGCAACTACAGCCAGGCGGCGGCTCTTTCTCCTCAGCCGATCAACAGCTGGGAGGAGTTCAAGCAGAAGTTCGGCGATTTCCAGACCGCCAACCAGTACCTGGCCCATGCCGTCTATGGCTTTTTCAACAACGGCGGCAACCGCTGCTGGGTCAATCGGGCGACGACCATCGACGATATCGACAACGCCGTCGACCAGTTCCAGGCCATCGACGAAATCGCTATCGTCGCCGCGCCTCTGCCGCCGGAAGCGGTCGACGCGAGCGTGACCCAGAGCGCCCTGAACGCCATCCATGCCCATCTGGTGGCTCATTGTCAGCTGATGGAAGACCGGGTCGCCATTCTCGACAGCGTGCGCGACGTCGATGGCGACAATCTGGTCATCAGCACCGACGATTCAGGCATCTGGCGTCCGGCGGCCAATCCCAAGGGCTACGGCGCCTTCTACTTCCCCTGGATTCAGGTCGCCGATCCCCTGCAAGCGGCCGGCATCCGTATTGCCGTGCCGCCGAGCGGGCATCTGGCCGGCATCTATTCCCGCTCCGACGCCCAGCGCGGCGTGCATAAGGCCCCGGCCAACGAAGTCGTCATGGGCGCCCTCGGTTTGCGCTATCCGGTGAGCAAGATCCTGCAACAGTCTCTCAACCCCCGCGGGGTCAACTGCATCCGTTCCTTCGACGGCACGATCAAGGTCTGGGGGGCGCGCACCCTGGCTTCCGATGCCGCCGGCGATCCCGAGTGGATCTACATCAACGTCCGCCGGCTCTTCAATTTCATGCGCGAGTCCATCGACCAGGGCACCCAATGGGTGGTGTTCGAGCCCAACGACATGGCCCTCTGGGCGAAAATCAACCGCAATATCACGGCTTTTCTGACCAACGTCTGGCGCGCCGGGGCGCTCTTCGGCAGCACCCCGCAAGAAGCCTTCTATGTCAAATGCGATGCCGACACCAATCCCCCCGACGTGCGCGACCTGGGCCAGGTAGTGACGGAAATCGGCGTGGCCGTGGTCAAACCGGCGGAATTTGTTATCTTCCGCATCAGCCAATGGGCGGGGCCGGGGCAGTAAGACTGAAGACTGAAGGCTGAAGGCTGAANNAGGCTGAAGGCTGAAGGCTGAAGGGCGGAAACCATGGAGTTTGGGTTATGAGCGGATCGGGGTTGGCAGCGCCGGGAGTTTATTTCAGGGAGGAGGTTTCCGCGCCCGCGCGGCCGAACCTGCGGACCGGCGTGCCGCTTTTTATCGGTTTCGCCGCCGAGGGAACGGGGCGAGGGCTGACCGAGATCCGGGGCTGGGCGGAATTTGTCCGGTACTTCGGGGACGTCCGCTCCGACTCCTACCTGGCTTACGCCGTACGTGGCTTTTTTGGCAACGGCGGCCATCTTTGCCAAGTGGCGACCCTGGCCCGAGGGGGCGATGTCGTCGCCGCTCTCGGCTCTCTGCTGGCGCAGGCGGCGGACGACCCGCTGCTGGATGAGGTCGATCTGCTCTGCTTTCCCGACGCGGTTCTGGTTCCGGAACGGACCGTGGAACTGCAACGGGCGCTCCTTGACTTCTGTCGGCGCGATGCCCAGGGGAGGCCCCATTACCTCTTCGCCATTCTCGACGCGCTGCCTGCGGCGGGCAGCGATGAAATCGTCAAACAACGCAACGCGCTGGTGCTCAACAATCCGGCCGCCATCCGCAGCGGGGCTTTGTATTTCCCCTGGATTCTCCTCGCGGATGGGCCATCGGCCGGCCGGGGTTTCGTTCCCCCCTGCGGTCATGTCGCCGGAATTTACGCCGCGCGGGACTCGGCGGTCGGCGTTCATCAGGCGCCGGCCAACGTCGAACTGGAGGGGGCACTCGACCTCCAGGCAAATGTCGATGCGATCTTGCAACAGACGTTGAATCCCCAGGGGATCAACTGCCTGCGGGCTTTTCCCGGGCGGGGCATCCGCGTCTGGGGCGCCCGCACCCTGAGCGACGACCCGGAATGGACCTACGTCAACGTGCGGCGGGTTTTTCTCACCGTCTGCCGCTGGATCGAACGCTTCATGGAGTCGCTGGTCTTCGAGCCCCATGACGAAGGGCTCTGGTTGCGGGTAAACCGGGAGCTGAACGCCTACCTGACGGAGTTGTTCCGCCAGGGGACGTTTATGGGCGCAACGGTCGAAGAGGCCTTTTACGTGCGCTGCGATGCCGTCACCAATCCCCGGGAAGTGCGCGATCTCGGCCAACTAGTCACGGAAATCGGACTGGCCCCGGCTCTACCGGGGGAATTCATCGTCATTCGTATTGTTCAGGGGGAGGAGGGCGTGACCCTCGCCGTTGATGGCGACAGTGAATCCCTGCAACCCCTGCGCGCCGCCGTTCAGGTCGCCGAAGTGCCGATCCTGCACATCGAAGCCAATCCGCCGGGGGCCGACGTCGCCGGGGAATACCTGCTCATCGCCAACCGCAGCGGGCGGGCGGTGGAAATGACCAACTGGAAAGTCATCGACCGGGCCGGGCATCGTTACGTTTTCCCGCGCTTTGTTCTTCCCCGGGACGGCCAGGTGCGCCTTTGGACCAAAGCCGGTGTCGACACCGTCGGCGATCTCTTCTGGGGGTACGACCGCGCCGTCTGGAACAATCCCGGAGACACGGCCTTTTTGTACGATGCCCAGGATTATCTGATTTCGACATACACCTATCAGGCGAGCAAATAAACCCCCCGGTCGCGACCGGCCGGACAGAACCCTTGCGAAGGAGATAAACCATGGCGACAGGAGAAAGAAAAGATCCCTATCGTTCCTATAACTTCCTGGTCGAAATCGACGGCATCACCCGCGCCGGTTTCCGCGAGTGCTCGGGCCTCGATTCGACCCAGGATCCCATCGACTACCGCGAGGGGACCGATCCCCTCACCACCCGCAAACTGCCGGGGCTGGTCAAGTATTCCAATATCTCCCTGAAGTCGGGGATGACCGACGACGCCGAGCTGTGGGAATGGCGCAAGAAGGCGATGGAAGGGAAGGTCGAGCGCAAGAACGCCTCCATCGTCCTGCTCGACGACACCGGCGCCGAAAAGGTGCGCTGGAACTTCATCAACGGCTGGCCGACCAAATGGACCGGGCCGACCTTTAACGCCACCGGCAACGAGGTCGCCATCGAAACGCTGGAAATCGTCCATGAAGGGGTCAGCAAGGCATGACGTTGCAGACCGAGTTTCCCTTCAATCTACCTCGGGGCTTTGTCGACGGCGAGGGCAACCTGCACCGCGAGGGGGTGATGCGGCTGGCCACCGCCTTCGACGAAATCGCGCCGATGAAAGACCCCCGTGTGCAGGCCAATCCCGCCTATCTGGTGATTATCCTGCTGTCCCGGGTGATCGTCCGACTCGGCACGCTCTCCAGTCTCAACCCGAAGATGGTGGAGGGGCTTTTTTCCGCCGACCTGGCTTTTTTGCAGGATTTCTACCGACGCATCAACGACTACGGCACCAGCCGCATGGAGGTTTCCTGCCCTCACTGCGAAGGGCGTTTCTCGGTGGAGGTAAACGGCTCGGGGGAGTCCTAGGCTACCCCTCGGACCGGCTCTACGAGGAGGTGGCCTACATCGCCTATCACTTCAACTGGCCCCATGACCAGATTCTCGGGCTGGAGCATCGCGAACGCAGGCAGTGGGTCGAGCAGATTGCCGGCATCAACCGCCGGCTTAACGACAACAGCAGTGGAGGCAGCGGCGAATCATGGCCGTAGGCGCGCGGATCGATCCCTATCGTGGTTTCAACTTTCTCGTGGAAATCGACGGCCTGGTGGTCGGCGGTTTCAGCGATGTCAGCGGCCTGCAGGCCGAGATCGAAGTTCACGATTACCGGGAAGGGGGGCTCAACCAGTATATGCACCGGCTGGCCGGACCGGTGCGCTACCCCGGCAACCTGATTCTCAAACGGGGAGTGACCGACAATTTGAGCCTCTGGCTCTGGCACAAAGAGGTGCGCACCGGCAAGGTCGAGCGTCGCAATGTCTCGATCCTGCTTCTCGACGACAGCCGCAAGACGGTCAGGGTCTGGCATCTCGATCAGGCCTGGCCGGTGAAATGGGCAGGCCCGGATTTGCGCGCCGAGGGGAACACGGTCGCCGTGGAGTCGCTGGAGTTAGCCCATAGTGGGTTTTCGCTGGTGTAGATCAAGGACAAGGAGTCATTTCGAGGATTTTTATGGACCACCCGAATCCCGACATAACCGCCCAAGATGGCGGCGCCGGCGGCGAACCCCTGGAGGGCGTGGTGCGGGATCGCATCCTGCGGTTGCATCCCCAGGCTGGGGAGGGGGGACTTTCGGGGACGGTGATGCGGAAAGCCTCGGGTTGGGATCAGGCGGGAACGTTCGCCGCCGAGGTCATGGGCCGGTTCCGTTCTCCCTTTGCGGTGCCGCCGATGGCCATGCCCCTGGCGCTGCCGGTGTCGGAGTCACGAACACCCGCGACGGGATCGGCTTCGGTTTCAGAGACGCCGTCGCCGCTTTCTCCGGACAGCCAACGACCTCTTCCGGTGGTCGGTTCGTCCTCCCTTGGGAGGTTGGGGCCGGGAAGTCTGGTGCAACGCAAAGTCGTGCGCGGCTCCGATCCCACGACTTCGACCCCGGTAGCCGGAACGGTTGCGGAACCGTTTTCCGCCTCTGAGAAGTTAGTCGAAGGCTTCCATAAAAGTAGCGTTGGTCAAGATAGATGCGACAGTAAAGCTGATGTGCCTCCTCAACTTTTATCCCCGCCGACGGTGGCGGGAACCTGGGCCATGACCGCGCGTTTGCACGGCACGCTCGGCGCGCGACTGGTCCAGCGGCATTCAGGTTTTGCCGGGACGTTGCCGGAAAAGGAAGCGGGGGAGGGGAGTCCATTTTCGGTCCAAAGAATGTCCCTGGCGGCGGGTGAAAGCACCCCGGTGGCAAGGGGGAACGAACCGATGGGGAGAGCCGTGCAACGGAAATCTTCCGACGGGACCGAGTCGGGCAAGACTGATATCGTGAACAACGTCCCGGCGGCAAACGCCGTCGTAGGGGCGGACCCCCGTGTCCGCCCGCCTTTCTCAAAGCAACAGCGGGATGTCGCATCGACGCCGCCGAAAACCGATGCCGTCCAGCTTCGACCGGAACCGCTTGCAACCGCCCAACCGCTGGTAAAACCGATACCCTCGGCAAGGGTGACGTTGCAACGCAAGGGCGGCGCGGCGTCCCTGGCCGACGAGATTTTTGACCGACTGCCGAATCCTTCTTGCGGCGCGGCGATCCCGCCGTTGCCCTTGGCCGCGCTGGTGGTCGCTCCTCCCGGCACGGCGATTGGCGGCGCGGCTTCGGCGTCGATGGCTACGCGATCCAGCGAATCGTCCTCCATTCCCGTTGCTCCGTTCCAACAAAGGGTGCGCCATGACGGGGTTGCTCCAGGAGAAGGCCCGTTGCCCGTCATTCAGCGAATCCAGCCGGGCGGGGGGGCTTCCGGGGTGATTTCGCGCAAGGCGAAGGAGGCCGTGACCGGGCCGGAGTTGTCCTGGAAAGGGCCACGGGCGGGCGTTTCCGAAAGGGCGGGAGCCGCTTTCCTGTCTCGCACCGATCTTTTTTCTCCGACCGTTCCGGCAAACACCTTCGGTTCGGTTCTCTCGGCGCCGCTCCCGTTGCTGCGGATGCGGGGCACGGAGGGAAACATCCAACGGAAATTGCCCGATTCGGCGTCGGTGATGCAACGTGCGGAGACGGCTGGTGCGAGCACCGTGCCGGCATCGTCCGCTGGAACGAGCGAGAGTGCGGCGGGATTTTCTTTGGGGGGATCCCCGGAAACGGGCGCCGGAACGCCGACGCCGGGTGCGCCCGTCGATTTGGAACGGGTGGCCGATGAGGTCTATCGGATCATCGAGCGGCGGCTGATTGTCGAGAAGGAAAACCGGGGGCTGTGAGATGAAACTGGAAAAAGCCAATATCAGCGTGGTCATCGGCGGCAGGGATGAGGTGGAGGTACTCTTCAATCCCAACGAGTACCGCCTTTCCGGTTCGAATCAATTCGCCGAGGTGGCCATTCCCGGCCTGCCGTCGCCGCCCTTGCAATTCGTCAAGGGGAACAGCCGCACCCTGACCATGCAGCTTTTTTTCGACACCTTTGAAAAGGGAAGCGACGTGCGTGAGCACACCCGCAAGGTGACGGGCCTGCTCGACATCGATCCCGAGCTGCACGCGCCGCCGGTGGTCCTGTTCACCTGGGGCGATCTCAACTTCATGGGGGTGCTGGAGCGGGCCGAGCAGCGCTTCACCCTCTTTTACTCCAGCGGCATCCCGGCGCGGGCGACCGTCGACGTCACCTTCAAAGAGTTCACCGAAGGGACCGAACAGGCGGGGAAAAACCGCTCGGCCACCTTCGACAAACGGCGCACCGTGCGGCGCGGCGACACCCTGAGCGGCATCGCCGGACGGGAATACGGCGATCCCGGAAACTGGCGGCCGATCGCCGCCGCCAACGGCATCGACGACCCCCTGGCTCTGTATCCCGGCCAGGTGCTGGTCATCCCCGCCATCGAGTGAGTCGCGGCCTATGGCGGGAATAAACGGGTATGTACCTGATTACAAAATTACCGTGGGGGGAGAGGATCTGCGCCTCGGCTTCAACGCCGATGTTCTCTCGCTGAGTGTGACCGACAACTGCAACAGCGCCGACAGCTTCACCTTCTCCCTGCGCGAGCGTCATCCCGAAAGCGGCCGCTTCGCCGGGGGCGCCAAACTGAAGTGGTTCGACAGCGGCGCCTTTCGCGAGGGGGGGGAAGTGACCATCGAACTCGGTTTTCGCGGAGCGAAAATGCAGAAATTCAAGGGGGTCATCACCAGCGTCAGCCTCAGCTTTCCCGAAACGGGCACGCCGACCCTGACGGTGCAGGGGCGCAGTCTCTACGACCGGCTGCTCAACCAGTGTGAGACCCTCTCTTTCGAGAACAAGACCGACAGCGACATGGCGCAAAAGATCGCCGAAACCCGCAAACTTTCAGCCAAGGTGCGGGCGACCACCACCAAATATCCGCTGGTTTCGTCGGGGAACGATACCTATGCCGCCTTTCTGCAGAAGCGGGCCGAGCGCATCGGTTACGAGCTGGTGGTCAAGGACGACACCCTTTATTTCGAGCTGCCGGCCTACCTCACCGGGGCCGGTCCCGAGCTGACCCTGGAGTGGGGAGTGAATCTGAAGAGTTTCACCCCGACCCTCTCCACCTACCGCAAGGTGACCCACGTCAAGGTCCGGGCCGCGCAGACCTCCCTCGGGCGCGGCAAGGAACCGATCGAGGGGACGGCCGATCCCGGCGCCGAGCGGGGCAAACTGGGGAAAAAGAGCGCTTCGCAGATCGCCGAGGAGATCAACGGCAAGAACGAGATGGTGGTGGACGATCACCTGGCGACCACCCAGGAAGAAGCGGAACTGCTGGCTAAGGCCAAGCTGGAGGCGAGCTCCATCGAATTCATCACCGGCCGGGGCACCTGCGACGGCAACCCGAAACTCAAGGCGCGTACCGTGGTCGCCATCAAGGGGGTCGGCGAAATCTTCAGCGGCCACTATTACGTGACCTCGGCGACCCACACCATCGACGGCAGCGGTTATCGCACCAGCTTTGAAGTAAAGAGGAACGGACGATGAGTATTGTCGAACTGATGCGCGGCACCGCCCGCGAAGCCTCGAACCGAAGCCAAATCGGCGGGGTGGCGACGGCCATCGTGCGGGACAACCGCGATCCCGAGGGTCTCGGCCGGGTCAAGGTCGATTTCCCCTGGCGGATCGACTCCGGGGCCGGGGTGTCCGTCACCGACGGCGACGACCGGGCGCACAGTTACTGGGCGCGGATCGCCACCCTCTTCGCCGGGGCGGGGCGCGGCAGCTTTTTTATCCCCGAAGTTGGCGACGAAGTGCTGGTGGCCTTCGAGCACGGCGATCCGGGGCGCCCCATCGTCCTCGGCTCCCTCTGGAACAGCGAGGACACGCCGCCGGAAAGCATGGACGGGGAGGGGAAAAATCACATCCGCGCCATCCATTCGCGCAGCGGCCACATCATCCGCCTGGTCGACGACACCGAACAGCAGGCGGCGAAAGTGGAAATCATCAGCCAGGGCGGTCATCAACTGACCCTCGACGACGAAGGCGGACAGGGAAAGATCGAACTGAAGACCGCCGGCGGCCATACCCTGAGCTTCGATGACGCCGGCGGCAAGGCGACCCTCGCCGACAGCGGCGGCAACAAGCTGGAGTTCGATGCCAACGCCGGCGCCCTCAAGGTGGAAGTGAGCGGCAACGCCGAGCAGCAGGTGGGGGGGAATCTGACGATCAGCGTCAGCGGCAGCGCCACCATCTCGGCCCCGTCCGGAGTGACCCTCGACAGTTCTTCCGTCAAGCTCGGCACCGGCGCCTCGCTGGCCCTGGTCAACGAAACGCTGCTGACCCTCTTCAACAGCCATATGCACGTCGGCAACATGGGCGCGCCGACCTCGCCGCCGGTCGTTCCGGCGGTTCCCGGCACGCAAAGCACCATTTTCGTCAAGGGAGCTTGAGCATGGGCAGCGAATTTCTCGGCGTCGGCTGGAACTATCCGGTTTCCCTTGAAAACGGGGAGATCTCCCTGGCCCGTCACGAAGAGGATATCCGCCAGGCGATCCGCATCATTCTCGAAACGGCGCCGGGTGAGCGACTGATGCGCCCCGATTTCGGCTGCGGCATTCACGATTACGTCTTCGCCCCGAACAACGTGCGCACCGCCGGACTGATCCGCTTTCACGTCGAAACCGCCCTGCGCCGCTGGGAACCGCGCATCGACTTGGAAAGCGTCAGCGTCCGCCCCGACCCGGACGCCCCGGCGACGATCCTCATCGACATCGCCTACAAAGTAAAAACCACCGACAGTCGCTACAACCTGGTTTACCCCTTCTATCTTGAACGGGGCGGGGAAGGGGCGCAGTGATGAATAGGGGAGAAATGCTGAATCCTTCACAGGAGCCCGAGGCATGGCCGAGCAACCGCTGATATTCAAACAAACGGCCGACGAAGTCGCCGCCTATGTGCGTGCCGAGCTGGTGAAAACCGGCTGGAGCGCCGCGCCCGCCGCCGGTGTCCCCCGCCCCGGTGAAGCCATGGTGCGGATCTTCGGGCGGCTTTCGGAACTGCTTATCCAGCGCCTCAACCGCCTGCCCGAAAAACACTTTCTCGCATTTCTCAACGAAGCCGGAGTCGAGCCGCTTCCGCCGCGCCCGGCCTCGGCGGAAGTGGTCTTCATCCCGGCCAAGGATGCCGCGAGCGTGACCCGGGTAGCCGCCGGCACCCAGGTGGCGACCAAGAAGACCGCCGACCGCCCGGAAATCGTTTTCGAGACCGAACGGGATCTCAACGTCGTCAAGGGTGTTCTGACCAGCTGCCTGGCCGTCGACCCCGTCAAGCTCAGCGACCGGAGCAACATCGCCGTCGGCGCCTCCGGCGGCTCCTTCGCCGCCTTCGCCGGAGAAGTGGAACGGGAGCGCATCCTCTATCTGAGCGACGATGTTCTGTTCGCTTTCGAGGACGACGCCAGCCGCGAAAACGCC